>CBEWZU010000001.1:0-77664 GCA_965561205.1 uncultured Archaeoglobaceae archaeon
TCTAAAAGTTCCGTGCTCGAACAATGCCACATGTGCCACTTGTTCTTGCGATAAACCTTGCAGTTGCGAATCTGTTTCCGCTTCTGCAACCGAAGAAGACACCAAGCAATCGTTCTCAGAACTTTTGGCGGATCGCAATAACAAAATTCTCTCGACGGCGATAGAAGTTCTCAAGGAGAAGGGTGCTTTGACTCTAACTGAGCTCGAACAAGAGCTCGCAAAGAAGGGGGTTATCGCCCCGTCAAATGCGATAGGTAGGGCTCTTGCAAGTAGCGGCTTGGCAGTAAAACAAGGACGCCATTGGAAGATCATCAAGGAAGACGTCGTCGAGACAGAGACAGAAGAAAACGGCTGGAAACAATTAACAGAACGTGGTTACTACAAAATCGAAAACGACGATATTATATTAGGATTCAAGAAAAACGACGGCAATATTCTACGTTTTAAGAGGGTCCCACTACAAACCCTTAAAGAGATCTACGAGAAGCTACCTGAGAGGACGACGGCTAATGAGTTCTCAGAGATCGCAATGGAGCATGGCCTCAAGGTATCTGGCTTTAGTCCATACTACATGCGAATAATCGCAGAAGTGTTCGGAGCCGAGATTCAGGTTGACGAGGACAAACTCATTCTTGTCAAGGGGGATTCAAATGGATGCTAACGCTGTTTTGAAGGTTTACAAGAGAAATCTAACACTCTCAGAAGCCAAGAGGTTCATTGACGTCCTCGAAGCTCTTGGCTACAATTTTTCGCATTTCGAGGGCGGAACGATGATCTTTGTGGATGTGAGGGATAAGCATGATAACTGAAGAAGAGATCCCGCTCGATTTTAGAAAAATAATCGAAAGAGGTCAGGATTATGTGGTTGTTCAAAGTAGTAGTAACTACCAAGTTGTAATAGTCGTAAGATGTCCAATCTGCGGTGAAATCGGGACACTCGGTTTTGTAAAGAAGAAGGGGGGCGCATACTACGCAGTGATCTACCATAAAACGAACAGAGTTGGCTATGCAAACGGTGTGAGATGCTGCAAAATCTCATGGTATAATCAAGAGCTTGAAGGCTATTACGAGAGATTTCGGGAGATATACAACAAATACAAACCAAATAAAGTTCCAAAGTTGCCCGCTCTTTCTCCGGTGGAGGTGAAATTATGATCGAAGACCTTGACAAACTTTATAAGCTTCTACATGACAAAAGAAACAGCTTTCTCTATTGGTATCCTAAAGTTGAAAATATCGCAATCACGCCGAGATCGGCCTGGCTTGAGATTGATTTTGACCCGTCTTGGATTGATAACGGAGTTCCGGATAAAATAATCTCTAAGCTTAAAAAATTAGCAAAACAGCTTGATCCTATAGACACTTACCCGCTCTTTATCCGGACAGACGTTAATAGCGGAAAGCATGACTATAAAAATACATGCTTTGTCAAATCCGAGGAAGACCTCGCACGGAATGTATACAATCTGCTTGAAGATACATTGGTAAAAGATCTCTTTCCACGAGCAATTGTTTTGAGAGAATTCATAGAACTTGACTGGAAGTTCAAGGCATTCTGGGGAAGTCTCCCAATAGCTCCTGAAGTCAGAGTAATGATAAGAGATGGAGAAATAGAACGCTGGTTCTTTTATTGGCCGGATGATGCTATAAGAAAGCCGGATCGACAAAATTGGAGGGAACTTCTTGCTGAAATGCGTAGAATAGCTGATAAAGAGCAAGAATACTTCTTAAGCATAGCAAAAAGAGTTGCTCAAGAGTTCGATGGTTACTGGAGTGTCGATTTTGCGAGATCGAAGAGAGGTGTCTGGGTCCTAATCGATATGGCTTTAGGAGAGGTTTCTTGGAGGCCGGAGGTGAAAATATGATCCCGCCGAAATTCCGCCCCGCAAATTGCTGTGCCGCCTGCATATACTTCAAGGGTAACTACTGCATCAAACACAGTTATCCAACGACTGGAGTAATGGTTTGCGAGGATTTTGAGGGAGGAGTAAGACAATGATCATCATCAAGCCGGACGCCAAGTTCATCAGCGACGCCGCTTATTATGCGGCCCTAACGGTTCAATGTAGCTTTGATAAGAATATGAGGCCCCGCTTCGGCAACGGCGGACTGTTCAAGCATCTCCTCGGCAAGATCGGAGAGAGGGCGTTCTACAAGTTCTGCTTGGATAACATGATTGCGGTGAAGCACGTCCCCTTCCGGAACGATTACTCAAAGCTGAACAAGCACGACGACTTCATCATCTCGATTATCGGACACGACTTCAGAGTTGAGGTAAAGACGGCAACAATCGATGATCCTGAGAACGTAAAACCGGACTTCGTTCTATTTTACAACAGGGATCAATACGAAGCACAGCCAGATCACAATTACATCGTAGTTTTTGTCGGCGTGAACAAGGAGATAACGAAAATTGCCCTCCTCGGCTGGATCCACGCTTCTGAGATAAGAGACTTCAAGATCTGGACGAGGAACATGAAAGCTCCCGCTTATGCCATTCCAGTTTCCAAGCTGAAAAGCATGCAAAAATTAACAGAGGAGGCATGGGCATGATTGAGTTTACTCTCGCTCTTTATTTGATCACTGGAGGACTGCTCGGATTTTTCACAGTTTGGGATGACAAAAAGATCAACATAAGCAAGAAAATAGTATTGATTCTACTTGCGACGTTTCTATGGCTACCGATTACTTTAATGTTCATTTTTGAAGACTGGAGAGGGAGATAATGATGCAAGAAATTGTTGAAGAAATCGATGCATACACGAATGAGCTAATCATCAAACTAACAGAGCTTGAAGCTTATTATGAAGTTCTCAAGCAGGATAATGGGGACTACAGAAAAATAAACTACATCATAGAAGAACTTCAGGCTATAAAGCACCAGCTCGATGTTTTTAGGAGAATGGTTTCTGGAGGGGATGGGGAAAATGGAAATTAGTTGTATGAGGTGGTTGTAAAATGGTAGAGGTTAGTGTTGAGGGAGAGATTTTAGGAAAGATCGTGAAGGGAATAAATATATTGGTCAGCGAAGCTCGATGGCACTTCAACGAGGACGGGCTTTATGCGATTGCAGTAGATCCAGCTAATGTGACGATGGTCAGAGCCGAGATCCCGGAGAGCATGTTTGATTTCTATAAGACTGAGGACGAGGAAGAAGTCATCGGAGTCGATCTGAACAGACTTCATGAGATCTTCAAAATGAAGAGCATGAAGAAAGCACAAATCGAGCTTAAAACGAAAGAAGAGAAAATGATACTCAGCAACGGCAAAGTAAAATACTCTCTTGCAGTTATAGATCCCTCGGCAATAAGGAAGAAACCTAAGACTCCTCAACTGGACTTGCCGGCGAAGATCGTTCTCGATGCGGGAGAATTCAAAAAGATAATCGAACTTGCAGAAAAGATCTCTGATTACATTATCTTGAAGTCTAACGAGTCATTTGTAATCGAAGCTGAGGGAGACGTAGACGAGATCAAAGCTGAATTCTTCGAGCAGGATCTCGTAGAGTTCAACAAGGCTGAAGCGAGGAGCTTATTCAGCATAGAATATCTGAAAGAGTTCTGCAAGATCGCTGGTTCTGGAGATCTCTTGACGATTCGCTTGGGCAAGGACTGCCCCGGTCGATTCACTTTCGAATTCAACGGCAATGCAAGAGTCGAATACATCTTAGCCCCACGTTTAGAATCGGAGTGGTAACATGCTCGAAGATCTTAAAGAGCTACCTCAACAGATCATCGAACATATTTTGATGGCAACGCAGGACGATTACGAATACAGAAACGAAACCCTGCTTGTCACGGAATTGCTTTACTGCCTCCGCAAGGCTTATTTCCGCAGGACCGTAACTGACGTGGAGAAGGAGCTCGCCCAGAGATGGTATCTTTACAGGGGTTCCGTTTTCGATCAGCTATGGACGCCTCTTTTTCAGAGAAATCAGGTCAGGGTTACGCATAGGGTCCCGGGAGGACCCACAATCGTCGGAAGGATCGACTTTATCAACAAAGAGGGGGACGATTTGGTTTTATACGAGCTGAAAACGATTGCGAACCGCTATGTGATCAAAAACGGAGCGAAAGAAGAACACATCAAGCAGGTGAAATTCTACGCTTGGTGTGAGAACATAGACGTTGCGAAGCTCGTTTACGTCAGCTTCGAGGGGGTGAAGGTCTTCACGGTTGATTGCTCAGATGCTTACGAGATCGTCAAAGAGCTTGAAGAGAGGGCAAAGATCCTCCACGATTGCTTGGTTAATGAGCGGTTGCCGCCCAAGACCGATAAAGAGTGGGAGTGCCGCTATTGTGAATACAAAGATTGCTGTTCTGTCGAAGAAGTAAGACAGGATGTCAAAAATCTGGTGGTGATGGAGTAATGCCAGAGGAATTCAAAGCTTTTGAGTTAATTTCAAAGAAGATCAAAGAAAGAGAAAGTAAATACCAGCAGACTTGGAAGAGGGTTCCAGTCCGGGATCTGATTGCGGTTGCTCGCCTGAAAACATACAGGGCCGAGGCAATGCTGGACATGGATGACAGGGAGAAGCTGATCGACGACCTCGTTGATGCCGCCGCCTATCTTATTTTCACGATAGAGAGAGTGATCCAGCAATGATCCAACCCATATTTTTAAAGTCACTCAATGGTAAAGAATCTATGTTCCAACAGAGGGGTTCAACAGACCAAGTTGTAAACAAGTTGTTTACAAAATTTGTCTACAACTTGTTTACATTGTTTACAAAATTTGCGAAGATACCCATCGAAGAACTCAAAAATAATTATAGTGGAGGTGAGATAAAAAAGAAGAAATTTTATCCATTTTTTAGATTAAAGTTAAAAATAAATTAATTTAATATAGGAGGATGATAAAAATGGAGAACGGAGAAAAATTTAGAGGTAGCTTGGAGAAGGAAGAAAAAGAAGAAGAAAGAAGAGGGCTGTTTACAAGCACTCCCTCGAAAGTTGTAAACAAAACAAATTCTGTAAACAACTTGTTTACAAAACCAAAATTCACACATTCATTACAAAGAGTGAGGAAAGATCAACTCGAAAAACTTAATGAAATTGCAGAAAAGTATCATAGGAGGAGTTTCGCAGAAGTTCTTGATCTTCTTCTTTACTGCTATGACTTTCTTGAGGAAATTGCAGATAGGTATAACTTATCAGGGGTTGCTGCAGCAAAAGAATTCTTGGTAAAGCGGCTTCCGGTAAATCAGGTTGAATTAATTACAAGTAAGGTCATAGAACTTCTTGAGGATATAGGGATCGATGGAGAAGATTACAGTGTTCTTGAGCAGGAGTTAATAAGTATCTTAATTTCTGTTAAGCTTAAGAAAAAGCCAGCAAAAGAGATTCTCAAGCCATTACTTGTTCTGAGTGGTAGAATTTAAGGAGGAATAACGATGAAAGAGGAACTATTCGAAGTTTTGCTTCAACTTCTTAGGGAAACACCGGATGTTATTAATAATTTTAGACGCTGGTGGAACGAATACTATAACTATCGAAGGCATTACTCGAATGACAAAGACGTTAGGACGATAAAAGCGGATAAAGACATCGTTTTTTCTCAGTTCGACATTCTTGAGGAAAGAATAGCGAATATCATAAAAATTGCTGAGAAGCTTGAGGAGGTCGATTCTGATGGCTGAAAAATACAAAATTATGGTATATAAATGCCTTGAGTGTTGTGAACTAATAAGCGAATTTGACATAGAAGAACATTGCATGGAGTGTAGTGCTACAATTGAGGACTTTGAAGAAGTAGGAGAATATATCGTTGAAGCAGATAACTTGTCTGAAGCTTGCGACAAGGCGATAGAGATAGCCAAGTCGTATAATTCTGCTAATATTAATATGTTTGAGGAGGTCGATTCTGATGACAATTAAAGAAATATTTGAAAAAGACAGGGTATTACAGAGAATTCTGAAAAAAGTTTTTTGTAATGCCACTATAGGCAGAGACGACTCTAAAAACTCTTTTGGATATATAGTATACTGCTATGATGATGTCAAGCTCTCAGGATTGGCTCTGAAGCTTGTAAACAGATTTGAACCGACAATTGTCTATGATACTACTGAGAGGACTTTTGCTTTTATTTTCAGAATACCATACAGCATTGATGTTAAGAAGTTAGAGATCGAGTTAGGGATCGAGACTGAGGAGGTCGATTCTAATGCTTAATGTCAGAATCGTAAGAATGAGGTGGTAATTTGCCTCAGAGAGAAAGACAAGATATCGATTGTTTTGATTTGATAATTTTGTGGGCGTTATATACCAATAAATCAGCAACAGCAACGAGTTTAGAAAAGATACTTAATATAAGTCGAGCTACGATCTCTGATCGACTTAAAAGAATGGTTGAAATGGGAATTCTTGCGGAACCGGAGATAGACATCTCGGCTAATCGACTACGAAAAATATATCACACACCCGGTATTGATATTCTCAAACAATATCTGCCTATTTTAGACAGAGAAATCAGAGAACTATCCTCATGGCTTGAAGTTTTGAAAAAAGTAAAGCAAAAGATTGAGGAGATTGATCAAAATGAAAGTTAGAATCGTAAGAAAGAACGAGCCTCGCAAATACATGGGGCCGAAGGGGGCGAGAGTTCCACGTGGAGCAACTGTCGAATTAATCGCAGTCGTGAAGGGGAAGATCGGAGTTTTCAGATACAATGGAGAGATCATGTGGTGTCCGGTGAGGTTGTTGCACAGGATTAAAGATTAGAGCTTTTTTAACTTATTTTTTTAAAGTCCCGCTTTAACGCTTTTTTATGAGCTTCAACAAAAATCCTCAGTGTAAAATCTGTCAAAGCGAATATTGTGATGAGATTAACCGGATGCTTGCAGAGGGTAGACCTTATTCTGAGATCATTGCCAAGTTCAAAGACAGGATCCCAAACCTGAACAAAACAAACCTGAGCATTCACAAGCGGAGACACTTCAACTTCGTTAAAGAAGCTGTCAAGGAATACTACACTTTCGAAGAGGCAAAGAAGAAGGTCATAGACGAGCTCGAAGCCCTCGACACAACTATTGCAAGAGCTTACGAAATCCTGCACAGCGATGAGGCTGAAAAGAAGCCGAGAATAGCAGAGGTGTGGGGTAATTTAATGCTCCGGGCCATAAAGCTCAAGCACGAGATAGCAGGCAACATAAACGATCCTGCTTCAAAGCTGTTAGAACTGTTTGCAGAAGCCGATGAAGATGAATGAGCTAATTTCTGAACTATCGAAAGATAAAAAGAAAATTAAGAAGGCTGTTAAGGATCCAGTGTTATTCACCAAAATATTTCTAAATCACGAACCTCATCCTGCCCAAGAACAAATCTTGCGAGATAAACATCAGTTCATAACAGTCGTTGCCGGCAGGCGCTTTGGCAAAACTAAAGCGATGGCTTTCTCAGCTATCCACTTCGCCATCACAAAGCCAAATAGCATTCAGTTTATCCTCGCTCCAAGCTACAACCAAGCAAACATAATGTTCTGGGAGATCACAACCTTGCTATCGAAATCAATTCTGGTCCACTTGGTGGAGAGAGTCTATAAAACTCCGTTCAGCAAAATAATTTTCAAGAACGGTAGCGAAATCCATGCCCGCTCTACCACAAAGCCTGAATACCTAAGAGGTCATAAAGCTCATCGTGCAATCTTAGATGAAGCCGCTTACATTCCAGATGATGTTATTTCACAAGTTGTAGAACCGATGCTCGCCGACTTCAATGGCTCGTGGATTAAAATCGGCACACCGTTCGGTAAGAATCACTTCTACGACAGTTATCTCAAGGGACAATCCGAAGAGTTCCCGGACTATTCAAGCTACCGCTTTCCTTCGACAGCTAATCCACACATCAGCCATGAATTCATTGAGAAGAAGAAACATGAATACGGTGAGAATTCGGTCATCTTCCGAACCGAATATCTGGCTGAGTTCGTCGAGGATCAGAATGCCGTGTTTAGATGGGCTGATATCCAGAAAAACGTGGATAACAACATTGAGCTAATCGACAGAGCTACACACATCAGCAGGCAATATGTTATCGGTTGTGATCTTGCAAAGTATCAGGATTACACCGTTATCATTGTGCTCGATGTGACGGAGAAGCCCTACAAGTTGGTCCACTTCGAACGGTTCAACCGCAGGCCCTACGCTGAGGTCATCATGAGGCTCAAGGAGCTCTACAGGCGTTTCAATCACGCCAAAGTCCTGATCGACTCGTCAGGAGTCGGAGATCCCGTTCTTGAAGACTTACAAGATGTCGGAGCTGAAGGTTATGTTTTCACTTCGAAGTCTAAGGTCCAGCTGATTCAGAGGTTACAAGCCTGCCTTGAGAATAGTGAAGTAAAGTATCCATACATTGAAGATTTAATCAAGGAACTACAATTCTTTGAGTATCAGCTCACCAGAACCGGAGTGAAAATGGAAGCTCGATCGGGATTCCACGACGATTGCGTTATCGCCCTCGCCCTTGCAGTTTGGGCGGCAGAAAACAGACCCAAAGATTATCTGAGCAGGATTTACGGTCACGTCAAAACTGACAAGCTGATTTAGTTTTAAAGTCTATTTTTATCCAATTTTTCATGCTTCAAAAACTAAAGAAGATTATCAAGCTCAAGAGCTACACGGGTGACGACAACAATCCGCCCCAGAAACCGAAATTCTACTCGGACTTCGAGAGATGGCTTTTGAATTTAGGCGAAACGACAGAACTCACGAACTGGGACGCCTACGAGGAGCTATACCTCAATTACACGGACGTTCAAGCTCATTTAGATGTCATAACTGCTCTGACGGTTGGAAACGGCTTCAATTTCGTCGGAGACCGAGAGGACGCAATCGAGATCTGCGAGAGCTTCGCCAAGCAAATCAATCTGCACCATATTCTTGAAAACTGCGTTCTTACCTGCCTTATTTTCGGCAATTCCTACGCCGTAATCGTGAGAGATGAAGATAGCCTCCCCTCACAAGAGAACAGCTTCGGCATCGATTTATTCATCCCTCACCCGAAGAAAATCAGAATTCTGCTGAACGAATACGGTGAAATCGAACGATACTGGTATGACCCGACGGCGAGCTTCGTCGAGCAAAAATATCTAATCGATCCGCAATACGTCCTGCACTTCAAGCTGAAGAGTTACGCCGACAAGCCGTATGGTCTCAGCCTGCTTCATTCTGCTTACGACACGCTACGGCTGAAGAGCAAGATAGAGCAAATGGCGGCGGTTATGGCTTACCGCTCGTCCCACGGACTGCTCTGGGCTAAAGTGAACCTGACCGAGGAGGACGAAAGAATTGACCCCGCAACAGGAAAAACTATTGCGGAGCTTAAGCTTGAGCAGGTCGCAAATGCTCTCTCGAACAGGGTTTACTCCACGGACAACTCGATTAGGATCGTAAACAACCTCGTTTTTGATCAAAATGTCGAACTGAAGAATCTTGCAGTCCAAAATGACTTCAGCGGTGTTGCCAAGGTTCTTGAGCAGTTGCAGAAGCAGGTGGACAGAGCTTTGAAAGTTCCCCGTGTATTTTTGGGCGATCCTGAGGGATCGAACAGAGCGACGTCCTTCAACCAGCTCTTAGTTTTCAAGCTTTTCATCGAGTCGATACAGAGGAAGTTCGAATCCGAGATCAACAAGAAGCTAATACCCTTGATTACGGATGCGGATGTCCGATTTAAGTTCAACCCGCCGCTCAAGGAAGACCTAAGCGAGCTCGTTGATCAAGCTACGAAACTATACCAATATGGCGTCATAACAGAAGAAGAAGCAAGAGAGTGGGTTAATCTTCCTCCAAAACCTCCTGAAGAGCTATGACAGATCCAACGAGGACGAAAGTCCTGCGGGAGCAATTTGCACGATTTTTAAGGAAACTTCCGGACAAGGTTCGCAAACGAGTCGAAGAAATCTTGCAAAGTTGCGATGAGGTAAATGAAGCTGTAATCGAGCAGATAAAGAAAGCTGTGGAGCAAGAAATGCAATTTCAAGCAGTTGTCGATGAGATAAATCGCTACACATGGTTATTCTGGCAGAGAGGTGCTGATTTCGCATCGAGACAGCTCAAAAGATATGGCATCGAAATCGTGATCCCACCGACATTAAGCGTTCTTGACGAGGAGACTGTTAATCAACTTGTAAATCTACAGCTTGATTTGATCAAGGGTTTGAGCGAGGAAACGAAAAAGAAACTTGCCTTCCAGCTCAGGGATGGTTTACTTAAGGGAGAACCGATAAGAGAACTGACGAAGCGGGTTCAGGAGGTGACCGAGAAAACGAAATACGAAGCCGAGAGGATTGCGAGGACTGAGGCGACAAGGGTGTTCAATAAAGCGGCAGAAGATAGATATAAAAAAGTTGGAATCAAAAAATATCGCATTGTTGAGGCGGCAGATGAAAGAACTTGTAGAACTTGTATGCTTTATCACAACAAAATTTTTAGATTTGACGATCCATCAGCTCCACGTCCACCACTCCATCCAAATTGTAGGGGGACCATAGTCCCTGTAGTTGTGGAGGATGCTAATGTGAAGAAGTCAATAGGAGAAGAATCAAAAGAGATTGCTTTCGAGAAAGCTACGGAGATAATAAGTAAAATTGAACCCGGAAAATTTGTTCCAGATGATGAAAACATAATGAGGCTTAAAACCCTTCTAATACAGGATCGAAGATTTAAGGAATTGACGGGTAGTAAATCTAAAGAGATCGCTGAAAAGCTGGCGAAAGAGACGATAGAAACTTTCAAACGAGAATTTACGCATCATGCAATAATTCAGGCTTCTGAACGTGGGAAAAAAGAAGGATACAACTTAATAGACGTCCTCAATGTCAAAAAGAAGGGTAAAATCGTAAAAAAGCTGGAAAAAGAAGTTCACAAAGCTGGAAAATCTCGGGGAATATATTTATATGTCGTCGAATCAAAAAAAGATAGCAGAGTAATAACGCATTGGAAAATATCTGAAAATAAGTATCGCAAATTGGTGAGGGAGAGATGAAATTTAAAATTAAGGATGTCTTCATTAAAGCCGCAAAATTGAAGGAAGGAGTATATTTTGCAAGAGAAGTTGAAGGTGTCAAACTTGAAATAGTTGGTAAAAGATCAGAAGATGGTTTAATTCCGATATTGGTCGAAAAAGAAAAGAGCCACTACATAATAGACATTCCAGATTCAATTGTCGAAAAGATCAAGCATCGAGATGGATCTGAAATAGACTTGGTTCCCGATGGGAGTATTTACGTTCTCTAATTGATTTTTAAAGTCTATTCTTTGCTACTTTTGTATGAAACAACTGGTGATAAAATCTCTCAAAATAGAGGACAGTGATACTAATGAAGGAAAAAGTGTTTACGTGGAAGGATTTATCTCTGCACCAATTAAAGACCTCGAAAACGAAGAGATTTCAGAAGATGCTTTGCAAAAGATAGTGAGAGAATTAACAAATCCACCATATAACAAAGTCTTCTTAGAACACGCTCCATTCAAGCAAAACACGCCAGCAATAGAGAAAATTCCTATTGGGATTATTGAAGAGTCAGAATTTAAAAACGGAAAACCGTGGGTTAGAGTAAAATTGAATAAGGCACATCCTCTTTATGAAACTGTCAAACAGTCACTTAAGGAGGGTTTTCTTGATGCATTTTCAATAAGCTTCAAACCACTTAAAACTAAAAAACAAGGTAGTAAGACTATCATAACGGATTTGCAAATTCTTGAAGTTTCGTTAGTTGGCTTACCAGCGAATCCAGAAGCTACAGTCGAAAGAGTTTATGAGAAACAGTTCACACCAGACAAGATCGAGTTTGAAGAATTCGAAGAAGATGTCGTTGATGAAAAGTGTAAATATCGTAGCTGGAGACATCATGTTGTTAATCATTTAGCATGGAAATTAAGAAAAGCTGGTAAATTACGTGGCTTAAGAAGGAAGGGGCTTGAAGAAATCGATGGTTTAAAAGTAAAAACTGGGTCAGGCGAAGAAAAAAGAGACTGCAAACCTCCAGAAGAGACTGGCGGAGAAATGGTCGGTGAAACTTGCAGTGGATGGATCGACGAGAGAACAGGTAAAGAATTGACGTGGGCTGAATTTAAAAGAAGGTTAGCTGTGGCATTAGGAATAAAGCCGACACAATACATCAGAAATATCTTTTACGCCGCTTACAAGCAGGGATTGCTATCAAAAGAAGATATGAGAAAACTTGGCTACAATGTTAAAGATGATAAAGAGAAGAAGGAGCTTACTGGTTTAAAAAGTCTGAAATTCATCGCTAAGAACATGGAGGAAGTAGAAGTTAGAATAAAAGAACTCGAAGCGACGAACAGCGAACTTCAGAACCAAATCAAAGAGCTTGAAGCGAAGCTCAAGGAACTCGAAGCGGAGAAGGCAAAACTCGAAGAGGCAAAGAAAGAACTTGAAACAAAGCTCAAAGAGATGGTCGAAGAGAAGAAAGCGGAGCTAATAGATGAAATCAAGACAATTCAGCCGGATGCAAACGAAGAGGAGTTGAAGCAGAAGGATGTCTCCGAATTGAAAGACCTCGCTCTCAAAGCTTACAGAACTAAGGTTCTCAAGCTAAGCAACCTGCCTAACAAGCTCCCCGCTGGCTCGGATGTAGAAGGAGCGAATTGGGATAAAATATTTGGATTAAAGAGGTGATGAAAAATGGTGGATACATCAGTTTTGGATGGAGCGGTAACGCTGAATCAACAGGCACTCAAAGAATTCGTTCACAAGGCTGTAGAAGAGCAAGTTCTGCTAAAGCAGGTCAGAACCGAGACAGTAACGGCTTCGATGGGTAAGATTCTGAAGTTCAACATCGGTTCGAGAGTTATCAGATCTCCTGCGGAAGGGTCGTCCGTTACGACAGACGTCGGCTTCAGCACCGCCGGAGTCGATTATCAAACTGTAAAAGTCATGCTCAACGTCCCGATCACGAGGGAGGCGATAGAAGATAACATCTACAGAGAACAGCTCGGCAACAGAATAATGCAGCTCGTTGCACAAGCTTTCGGAAGAGATCTGGAGGATTTGGGAATAAACGGTGATACCGCCACACCCGACACTGATCCCGATTACGAGTTCCTAAAAATCGACGATGGCTGGATTAAGCTCGGTTCTTCCGCTCACACTTACGACCATCAAGGAGGCTCAATTGACAAGGACGTTTTCAGCAAGCTGATAAGAGCTTTGCCGCCGAAATACAGAGTTACAGGGCTAACATTCATCATGAGTCCGAACCAGCTCGAAGCATTCAAGGACTATCTGACAAATAGAGCAACCGCCGCTGGTGATATGGTTCTGATGCAGGGAGGAGAGGTCAAGCCGTTTGGCATTCCAGTCATCACCCCGCCGAAGTGGCCAGACGACGAAGTCTGGCTCACACATCCGAAGAACCTCGTGTTTATCGTGCAGAGGGATGTCACGATAAGGAAGACCACGCAGAGCGATGAAGTTCTTGACAACGATCTCTATGCAAAATACGTGATCACGGCAAGGATTGACTACGTTATCGAGGAGACTGACGCCATTGCAAGGGCGATCAACATAGCGGCTCCCTAATTTTTTAGGTGATTGAAATGGCGGTAATCAAGCAAAATTTCGGTGAAGGTGGAGCAAATCTAACTCCATCTGGGCAGGGGGAGCCATCTTTGGCTCAGGTGCTCAGAGACATCGCAGATGATCTTGCTATGCTCAAAGCTGCGATTGATCAACTGATAGAGGATTATAATAATTCCACAAGCCCGACAACAGCGTCAACTACCGACTTGAAGACTCAGAAGGGGTGATCGTGAATGAAGCTCAAACTCACAAAGTTGGCATCTTATACGAACAAGGACGGATTGAAAGTCAAGCAGGGTGAAGTCGTCGAGGTCGATGAAAAAACAGGTCAATACCTGCTAAAGACGGGATATTTCGAGGAGGTTAAAGAGGAAAAGAAAGCTAAGAAGTAGTCATGCCATTTCCAACAATCCAAGACGTCAGAGATCGACTCGGAGACGCTTATTCGACTGACCCCGCAGACTCGATCATTCAATCTTTTTTGGATAGGCGAATCGCTCAGATCAAAGAGAAAACTGGCGAGGATTTCGATACCGTTCCAGAATCAATTTTCAAGTGGGTGCTTAATACTGTTTGTGCCGATGTGATTTTAAGGGATTTAACTGGCAAAGATGCCGCTGATGCATTAAACTATTCTCTCGGAGAATTAAAAGAGAATAAAGACCCTAACGTTCAGTTAAAGCTCAAACTCTACGAAATCTTCATGGATGAGGCAGATAAAGCCTTAAAATCGTATTTTAGCAGGACGAGGCTTATCTCGTATGCAAGTTCTGAATCTTAGGGGGGATTTAGATGGACAGCAGAGATTGGCAGGAACTCATGCAACAATTGCTTTTAGAGATCCAAAAGACAAATCAAGAACAACTGCAAATATTGGGGGAACTGAAAGCATGCGTCAATTCGATAAAAAAGAGACAAGATAAACACGAAGAAAGATTAGACGAACACGATCATGAGATCGCAACACTAAAAGACGTTCAGGCGAAACATAAAACGTATTTTCGATTGCTCGGAGCGGCGATATCTCTTATCGTGACGGCTCTTGCCGCATTGTCTCAATTGAGAGAATTTTTCACTCGTTGAGCAAAACAGTTATGTTTTAATAATTATCAAATTTACTTGACATGAGTGCGGATAGTAAGATACAAACGGCGAGGAAGTTATTAGTTCAACTAAGACATCTTGTCGAAAATGAATTTTCAGATGTAATCGAATGCGATTATTCGAGAGATATGCTTCTGCTTAAGGTGAAAGATCGTGGCGACTCAGGAGGAAGTTTTAGAGGCGATTATTGAAAATAATGGAGTAATAACTTTCAATAAGCTTAAAGAGAAATTTAACCTGCCGAAGTCTGGAAGTTCGTGGCTTCCACAACGTCTCAAATCTCTAAAAAGCAAGAAATTGATTTTCATTTTAAAGTTAGGCAATACATCGATCATCTTAGCTCATCCCGATCTGCTCGATTTCGATTTCAGAGGGAGACCTCGTGGATCGATTAGCATAAACTCAATCATGGAACTAAAGCTCTTGAACTTCGTTAATGAGCGGAAGATTGTTTCTTGGCGACAGTTGAGGGATGGATTGAGATGGGATACGAAAACGCTTAACAAATACATTGATGCTTTATTGCGTAAGAACATGCTAATCGAATGGGACACCGGAACTCTTCTGCTATACATGACTCCCCAGTCGCTTGACAGAATTTTAAACGAGTATTACAATAAACTCTACGAAAATTTTTGATACCCACTTGGGTATTAAATTGAGTCTTTTAATCAGTCAATACTTTCCGATATTTTTCAATACCCACTTGGGTAGCAAATTGAGTCTTTTGGTTGACCTAAAAGTAAACGATTTTATCATAATTTAATTTTGGCACTTTTAAAGTCTCAAAATTATCAAGCTTCGATGGTTGACGCTGAAGAGTGCGTGCTTTTGATAAGCGATGTCCATGTCGGCAGAACAACTCCATCCTACAATCTTAATGAGTTCGAAAGAAGATTGCTAAATCTTTATCACAACGTTTTGAAAGTTAAGGAGATTATAAACAAGAGCTACAAGCTTCCAGTTCTTAACATCTTCTTTCTTGGAGACATTGTTGATGGAGAGAACCTGTATCCCTCTCAGCCTTACAAGCAGGAAATGGACGCTGACGATCAGATGGATTTAGCCGTTAATCGTTTTTCTGAATTTATCTTAGATTTATTTGGCTCTGGAAGGCGGAAGAGGTTTGAAGAAATTAGAATTTGGACGGTTGAAGGAAATCATGGTAGAGTCGGGAGGAGAAACAGCGAGAAGACGAATTATGATCGCATTTTCTACAAACGGTTGCAAGATCGCTTAGCTTTTAACGATAGCATTGAATTTAATCTTTCAAAGAATTGGTATAATCATGCTGTGATCTTGGATCACGGCTATCTGCTCTTTCATGGGGATAACATCTACTGCTACATGAGTATCCCATTTTATGGAATCATCCAACGCTCAATGAGGCTCAAAGTCGGAGGACTGCGGGAAGACTTCGATGTCGTCTGTTTGGGACACTTCCACACAGTCGGCTCGCTCTACTGGAACGATATCCGCATTTTAATGAACGGAACCTTCCTGACGGACGACGATTTTGCTCAGAAGAGGTTGGGATTGAGGTCGGCAACGAAGTTCTGGTTTTTTGGAGTCTCGCATGAAAGACCGATAACGTGGAGTTATTTGATAGATGTTGATCGAAGGGGTTGATAAAAATGGAAATCGGTTACGAAACGATATATACGAAGAGATATAAAAAGAAGAAGTTTGCTGTTATCAAATTCAATCCGAGCATAGTCCAGCGACGTTTCGGCAAAGTAATAAAATCCGGCGGATTTCAGTTAATTATTGCGGATGAAGATCTCCTTGATAAACTTATGAAGAAGGCTAAGGAGGATTTATCTAAAATCGTCGGCTCAGAAATGCTAAAAACTCTGCTTGAAGGGATTATCTACGATTTGCTTGCCGAAGCCCTCGTCGATGGGATAACTTTCGAGCTGACTGTTGAAGATGCACTCTACCTTGCAAACCTCTTTGTTCGCTTCGTGGATGAGGATTTTGAAACTCTGAGAGAGATAAGAAATCAAATCCTGCTGGAGGAACACTTCAAAGAGAAATCAGACAATTCCAACGACCCCTCGATTTGCTAATTTTAAAAGTCTTAATTCAACGACATTATCATGCAAGATCAAAAATCAGATGAGAAAAAGCTGTTAGACAAAAACAGTCCATTATGGCTACCGCCCGGATCGGTAAGAGCTCTGATCGCATTGATAATTGTCATCGGCTATGTTGCGGTAAACGGAACTGTTGACAAAGAACTGATAATGCTTGTGCTCGGCTTCTATTTCGGTTCGAGGCTTGCAGGAGGTAAATAATCATGCAAATCAACGTATTCGATGACAAAAAGAGCTTGGGACACACGGCGGCTGGGGCGATCAGCTTAATTCTCCCGCTCGTATTCGTGATCTTTATTTTCTACGAAATCATCGAGCATCTACTCCTTGCAGGGAAGGAGAAGGAGGCTAATTTTCTCGGAGATATTGTTGAATATCTGTTTGGTTTGGGAGCCACAACGCTAATCTGGAGGATGATAGCATGAGCTTCGCTAAGATTTTAGAAAAGAAGGGAACGGATGTCAATTTGATAAAAATCCCCAAAACAAATAATGCAGGATATCTCGAAGAGAGCGAAGAAATAATCCAAACGAGAGCTGTGATCCTCCCGCTGAGTAAGGAGGAGAAGCTGTTCTGGAGCAACGCTGGAATAGTCAAGGCGGAGATGAAGGCTTACACGGATCAGGATGTTAAAACGGGTTGGCAGGTCGAAATTAATGGAAAAAGATACAAGATCAGAGCCTACGAGAATTACGGCGAATATAAAAAGCTGATTTTAGAAGAAATTTCCTGATTATTTCTTTATTCGATTTACCGAATGAGTGAATATATCGTATTATTCGATTGAACGAATAGCCTTCTCTTCATTTTTGCATTATTTTCCCGGGTTCCGAACCCAGCTTCGAAGGCCGATTTTAATTAAGTCTCTTCTTTCAGGGACCATCATGATCAAAGACAAGAACAACATCCCAAAACTACTCGAATCGCTTCCGCAGGAAAAAGAACAGATTTTGAGGGTAGCGGGTGCTTTTTTAGAAGGGAAAATCAAAGAAAAGATAACTCATGGTGATTCTTCATGGCAACCCTTAAAACCTGAAACCATTAAGAGGAAGGGTAGTAGTAAGCCGTTAATCGATACCGGCAAACTAAGAGCTTCGATAACTCATAAAGTCGAAGGCGATGCGGCTCTTGTAGGTATCTTCGCCGAAGATGTCTGCGTTTACGCGGCAGTTCACGAATTCGGTTCTCCAAAGAAGAACATTCCACAGAGGTCATATCTCCGCAAAACCTTCGACGAGCAGAAGGACGAGATCGAGAAGCTGATCGATACCGAGATTGAAAAAGTCTTAAAACGATTCACATTCCATGCTTGAGTCAAGAATTCATTTGGAATTGTATGATAAACTGATTAATCACAGCTGGACTTATCAAGGTCAGCCAGTGGACGTTCAGGTCTGGAGAGCTAAGCAGAGCGTTGATAAATTGCAGTTTCCGGTTATCTTCATCGATTACAGCGATGCAGTTCTTGATAAATCCAACACACCGCTCAATGAGATCTTAAGAGTGGATTTAGTGCAAGCTGATGACGGATTGCAAGATATCCGCTACGAGAAGGGAGTAATCGTCCAACAATCCATAAACCTTGATCTATACGATAACAACATCCGCAGAATTGCCGAATTGCAAGAACAGCTGTTTTTGCTGTGCAAGCAGATGAAGCTAACTGGTGTAACGATCTTCCAAGTCAATCCCCCTCGAATTTTAGATTTCACCGAAGAAGAATTCATCTACCGCAGGCTCGTTGAGGTAATCTGCAAGTTCGCCGTTTCGTGGGAGGAAATCGTTAAGACGATTGAGGATGTTGAAACTGCAGTTGAAGCTCAATCCTAATTTCTTTTTTAAAGTCCACATATACCTTCGATTTTATGCCAAAATCAGAGTGGGTAAAACGAGTCATAGTGATTACAATCGTTTTAGTTCTCAGTAGTCATATTGCATTAGCAACATTACAAGAATTCAACAAAGCGGCAATATGCGACTATGATTTAACTGACGATGAAAGAATAACTGTAGTTGATCCGGCTATGTGGGTTGTGAATTATGTTTATTATGGCAAATGCGATATAAAGATGGATGTTGATAAGGATGGCGATTGCGATAGCTTTGATTTGTGGCAGTTTGTGACTGCGGCAAAAGAGTTTAAGGATAGCGACATGATCGATTTTGTTAGTTCACTGAACACGATTGATGCTGGTGGAATGGATATTGCAGTCATAGGAAACATTACGGCACTGAAACAGTGGTATAATTCTGCAGTAACTGTTAAACACCATGACGGATGGGTAGAAAAACCACAGGGAGGTTATTATCTCTGTTTGGATTACTCAGTGGATGCGATGAAAGTTGCAAGGAAACATACCGAGATGAATGTGTTACATATCGCAACGAGCAAAAGTCACGCTTTCAATGCGTTTTTAGTGTGCGATGACTGGAGAAACATCAGTTGCTGGAGATTCTTAGAGCCGCAAACTGGAGAAGTATATAACTGGTATTGCAAATTCGGATGTCCGGATGAAATAGAAATAGTGAATTTTGATACTGGATCTGTCCAAAAATTCAAGATAGTGAACGGAACTCTAACCGAAACGTTCACAGGAACCGATGAGTTTGAGTATCTCATGAGCTTAGGCTATGAAACATACTGATTTCTCAGCATTAAGGCTTCGAGCTGTAGAATGGAAGACGACTTTCTTTTTTAAAGTCTTTTTTCTTAAGAAACTTCGATGTTCGACTTCCTGAAAAAAGCTGAGGACAAAGCGGATGTTGCGAAGACCTCAGCGAAACTACTTGACGTAGCAACGCATTTCCTTGTTGTTCCCTCTAAGAAGCGGATTTACGTCTGATGCAAAGATCAAGATGTCGAGAAAGTCAAAAAGATTATCAGTGAGCGAGAAGTCATTGAAGTCAAGGAGCTTAGAGGGAGGATGAGTTTAGTTGTTGGAACCTATTAAATCACGATCCTCGTCGGCTTCGAGCCCGACGTGGTTTAGTTTGGCGATGAAGGTGCAGAGATGCCGGCTACCTGCACCAGAGCTATCCAATAGCCCCGTGGTGTAGTGGCAATCATGCCGGGCTTTGGAGGGTGTCGGTAAGGTCGGATAGCAATTGCTATCCCCTCCGTCCGAAACGATGAGGCCTCCTTGAGGAGGGTGGGGATGGAGTAGGACGGGGCGACACCCGAAGAAACCCGGCGACCCCCGTTCGAATCGGGGCGGGGCTATTCTATTTTTTAAAGTCTGATCCAATTTCCCATTTTATGCCAGAAAGAATTAGAGGAGGTGATTAAGAATGCCGACAGCTGAGAGTGCCATAACCATCAACCTGCAAGATGCGACAGCCGCCGCTCCCAGCGAAACATACGGAGAAGTCATCGTAATCGGCGAAGATCCGAATAAGCTCGACCTGTTCAACCAAGTAAAGACATACTACTCCCAGTCGGAGGTGGAAGAAGATTTTGGAGCAGACAGCCCCATCTCAAAAGCAACAGCCAAAGTCTTCGCTCAAGGAGTGCAGAGAGTTAAAGCTGTCAATGCGATGAAAGATGATGGGACTGGTAACGCTGTTGCGGACTACGACACGGTTCTCGCAGATCTGGAGGATAAGAAAATCGATTACGACATAATGGTCGTAACAATCGAAGCAGACGATACAAATGCTCAGAAGCTTGTCGATCACGCTGGAGCTTATCACAAAGTCCTCGTTCTGCCGTTTGTAGGAGACAAGGATTCGGCAAAGACTGCCTTCTCAGCTCTGACAGCGAACGAGTTCGTTTTCGCCGTCGCTCACGACGATGTAACTCTCGAAGCTGGAGAGCTGAGCGGAGCTGTGGCGGGAGTAATAAGCAAACTCAAGCCTTGGGTTCCCTGCGAGTGGTATAACATTCAGGGGATCAATGCGGCGGGCTACAAAGCCTCGGAAGTTGACGAGCTTGAACAAGCAAACATCAACACGATTATCGAAATCGGAAAAGCTGTTATCAGCTCCGCTAAAAGCCTTGACGGCTCGTGGATTGACATTCCGAGGACTAAAGCATACTTGGCAACTGAGATTAGAAATGCTCTGATTAGTTTGAAGCTTAAACTTGCAAACATGGGTTCCAAGATCCCCTACACTCCCCAAGGACTTAACATGATTAAAGCCGCTATCGAGAAGGTCCTAAGGGTCGCTCAAACTCAGGGAGCTTTGAGAAAAGATTACGTGGATGCCGACGGTAATCTTGTCCGGGGTTACGAGGTTATAATGCCTGACTATGAATCAATCAGCGATTCCGACAAATCGGCAAGAATTCTCAGAAATGTCAGAGTTACAGCATACCTGAGCGGAGCGATCAGCAAGATCGTGCTTGATCTCGTAATAACGCTGTGAGGTGGTGTGAATGGCTGAGGGAGCTGTTGAAGTAAGAATCAAGGATGTTAGTATATTTATCGACGGTAGCGAAATAGAGGGAGTCTTGGAGTTCGCATTCACCCCTAAAGATTCGGAGAACGTCAAACCAGTCAAGGACTGGACGAAGAGGACCGTTGCAGTTTCGATCACAGAAGATTACGACTACGAAGGGGAGATAACATTACTCGCATCGAGCGGGAACAACTCCCAATTAATGGGTATTGCTTCAGCAAAGAAAGCTGTTCAAGTCGTAATCACATCGAAAGATCCAAAAGTGACGGGTTTCAACTCCATAACGCTCGATCAGACATACTTCTTCTTCCCTGAGGCGAAGCCTGAAGCAGAGGAGCCGAAGCTGACGTGGAAGTTCTGGGGAACTGGATACAAGATGGAATAATTTTTTTCTTTATTTTTGCAATGTAACAACTTCAACCATACATTCCATCTGGTGGTGGTTTTTGTGTTTCTTCAATAATTCTCTGCTCAAGTTCTTTTACACCAATGATGATTGATAGAAATGTTAATCCCAGAACACCAATACTAACGACTGCTTGAATGGACTCATCTAAATCCTTAATCGTGAAATTCTCATGAAACGGAAAAATTCTCTTTAAGATGCTAAATCCTATAAAATTACCATCTTGAGAATGATGGAGTCTATATGCTGTAGTTGGAGAACTTATCGCTGATTTTAAACTGAAGAAAAACTGTCCACCCTTCATTGGATCTTGTAGTATGTTCTTAATGATTGCTAAAACTTTCTCATCCTCAATTCTAAACGGGAATTCAACAACCATATATTTGGATCTTTTTGGATGAATTAAATTGACAATATATGAACCATGCTTGATTGTTAAAATCCAATACTCTTCGTTTTCGATTTCACGCAGTATTTCTCTGTCAGTATCCACAATCATCTCTTTGATTTGATTTCTAATTTCTCCAATATTCTCAGAAGAGGTCAAAAAACCACCTCTAAAAAATTATTCCTTAAGAGTTACAACTACCTTCACGGCTAATTGTTTTATGTCTAATGGAAAGTCCGCTGTATCGAGTAGTTGAACATTTGGCGTTGGTTCGTGTCCTTCTTTCAGCCTAATCGAGTTTATCAGCATATTTTCACCCCCACTTATCTCTTAAGTATACTTAGTTAGGGCAATTATAAGCTTTGCTGTTTTTTATCCCTCCGTCGTTTGCAAGCAACAATTGTTGCAAAAGTGTTGCAACCCTATCTCCATTGTTTTTATTATTGCAACTTTAATTCTTTGAGATATTGCAAAAAGACTGGAAGTATCAGCTCCTTAGCCCTCCAAAGTGTCAAGATCATTTCAAGACTTCCTGAAGCATCGACAATCTCTTTGCGATTACGTTGATGTTACAATCATTCTCCTGCTCGTTCCACCACATACATTCTTCTTCAATACATTCTACGAGTTTCTTCCATCCAGTTATACCACTCTTTGATATACCGAGAGGACAGAGCTTTTTGTCAGACTTACCAGCTAAGAAATTTTGAGCTTTTTTTCCGAACATATCTTTCTTTATAAAGTCTGATAAAATTAAAACTTTTTGATGAATGCACTCAGATCGCTGTATGTTATCATAGAACTGAAGGACAAACTCACTTCACAACTCAATAATATAAACAAAACCATAGATCAAACCAAATCTAAGATTTCGAAGTTAACAGAGTTTGTAGAGGAGCACAAAGCTGCAATCGCTGGATTGGGTGCATCTATTTCGGCAATAGGATACGGAGGATTTAGGATTCTCGGTGGCTCTGCAAAAGACTTCGAGAGAGCAATCCTTGAAATGCAAGCGAGAACTGGAGCCACAAACAAAGAAATTAAAAAGATGGCTGAAATTGTAAAACAATTAGCGAGAGCAAACTCTGATGCATTTACAACGATTTCAGAGGTTGTAACAATAGTAAGAAATAGATTCGGAGATTTGGGTGATCAGACAAGAGAAGTCTCTCAGGCAATCTTGGATTTTGCCAAAATAACTGGAATAGATGCCGTAACGGCCGCCACATCATTAAGCGTTGCCATGAAATCGTTTAATATCCCTGCAACAAAAATGTATGAAGTTACGGATACACTAATCACAGCACAGCAACGCTTTGGTGTTCAATCCGCCTACATCATTGAACTGCTTAAGAATAATGCCGCTCCGCTCAAGATGTTAAACCTATCTTTTAGTGAGGCAGTCGGTTTACTTTCGGCTTTGGAGGGCAATGGTATTATGTAAATTTATTTTTGATTACAGGATTAATCGTTTTAATGAATCTTCTAACCTCTTTTGTGCCGCCAAGTATTCGCAAGTAGAATACCTCTTTTTTGCGGTATCTTGACGAACTTAACGAAGTTTTGAAACCTAAATTAGTTATTAACCTATTTATTAGCTCTATTAGCTTCTTATCTGTATTTGTAATTGATAGTGTCCAACAGTTTTTATATCGTTTGTCCCTATATAGGGATCCTTCAGATTCGTAAAAACCTCTAATAAATTCTTTTTGGAATTCTTTAGTTGTGAGAAAATCAGACTCAATTATTTTTAAATTTAATTTTTTATACCATTCAACAAAAATTTTGGAACGGGCATAAACACGGTATAGCTTTTTTCGTTTATATTGACTGTCTTTTGGATTGATTTCATCTTTAACTGGATTTAATCCAATAGATTTTAGGGTGGTCCAAAATTCATTTGCAAAAACTTTTGATGTTACACATAAAGTGATACGATTGTTACGTTTGTCTACGTATCCATCGCCTAGTAATATCCCTAATAAATACGACAACTCTTTTGAAGGAGTTAAATTTGGGTTAATTCTCATCACGGGACCATATTTTGACACAGAAACTCTAGTAGCTTCTGAATGTGAGCGAATAGGTATACCATATTTTTTTAGATAATCAAGTATATGAGTACTACTACAACCGAACATATTTGCAATCTGGACGCTAGATAACTCTAAATCCCAATATGCCGTGAATAAAATTTCATGTGATAATGGAGATTTATATCTACATTCGCGAGAGCAGAATTTTCTTTTGATTCCCCTCTTGAGTTCAGATGGATACACTTCAAACTCTTTGCCACATCTCAAACATTTAACGACAACACCCATCTAAAAGCACCTCTCGTAAAATTGGGTAAAAAATTACAGTTTAAACTTTTTCTTAAAATATTCGACTTTCAGCGGAGCGATTTGTTTTGCATTATCCAAGTCTCCTAAGATCAAAGTCTCAACGGCATCTATTATGTAATCCCTCATGAAATCGTTCATTTCCTCACTTGGATATCCTATCCATTCACCGTATTCCCTTAGAAACTCTAAAATCTTCTTTGGCATCGGTATCGACACCCTGATTAATTCCTCGCCTTCAATCTTAATCGTCTGTTCCTCACACATATCTAACACCTCATCAAAAAATTTAAGCGAAAGCTTCGAGCAAGGTTTGTCTGACCACAACTCGTTCCATTCCTCCGCTTTTGAAAACTCTCCAGCCCTTCTTTACAACAAAGCTCTGAGAGTAATTTATCACTCTCATTTTTCCTCCACAAAGCGGACAAAGCCCGTTCGATCCCATTATCGCTCCACTTCCACCATACCCGCATCGATCACATCTTGTTATTTCGCTCATCTTCTCTTTCTTCAACACCAACATTCTTGATCACCTCTACTAAATTCTTCTTATAGTAGAAAATAGTAGAGTAAAGTATATAATACTTTCGGTAGAAATTAGAAGTAGGTGGTAGAAATGAGTAAAGTTTTAGGTGTTAAAGTAGAGTTGGATGATGAACTCGAAAAAGAATTTGAGGAAATAAAACGATTTACAGGCATAAAGTCAAATGCAGAAATTTTCAGGATGTTAATTAGATATTATCACCGGCATGAAATCAAGAAGAATCATTAATGTTAAAAGCTTTTCCAGACCTTAATGGAAATTTGATACTTTTTAAAGTCTATTTTTCAAAGACGTAATATGGCTGACTGGAACAGATTTAAAGCGAAAGAAGGTGTCGAAACAATAATTATCGCTGGAGAAGTTTTTAAAATTCGCAAAAGCCTAAAAGCAAGGAAATTAAGAGAAATCTTAAATAAACATACAAACGACGTGCAAGCCATTCAAAAAGAGCTGATCAAAGCGATAGTCGTTGATCCGGTTCCTCCAGAAGATTTTGACGAACTTTGGGATGAAATGGACGCATCAATCCAAGCAGAGCTAATCGCAAAAGCGATGGAAATTAGTGGTCTAAACAAGTTGTTTCGACTCGCAATGGAGTAAACAGCTTGAAGAAGAAGTTAGAAATGATTTTCACATCTTTTACATTGCACATCAGCTTGGCAAGGATGTGGATGAAATTCTCGACTGGGATCATGAAAAGCTATTAAAGTGGTCAATTTACTTCAAAATCCTCATAGAGGAGCAATCAAAAGCTATGAAGAACCAAAAAATCGGTCAACCATCGCAAGAGAAAAAATATTTGTTTGTTTTCCGCTAACTCCATGAAACATACAAATCCCCACCAGCAAAAGCACCAAAATAATCGTAACCTTCAACGGATGGTTTTGGTTCGGCATCAAACTTGAACCAAGTGATTCTGGCTATTTCTTTTTTCAAGATTTTTGGATTGTCTCTCCATACCTCAGAGCCGATATTTAGCCAAACGACATCAGCATTGTAATCTTCTTTTAATCGTAGAATCTCTTTTTTAGCTATTAACAATATCTGATCGTGGTCTGTTGTTTTCGTTAATATGTTCTCTGAGAATCTTTTCGCTGTTGGCTGGTGAGCAGACCAAAAATTAACAACAGTGTAAGGTTCTGTTTCCGCATTTTTAATTTCATTTTCTTGTTGGGATTCATATATCGCCCCTGCAAAGATTAACAGCACAAAAATCAAAACAAAACCGATCAGGAATTTGCTTAACAACTTCATAATTTTTGTTTTAAAGTCTATCTAAAAATACTTTATCATGCTTGGAA
Source organism: uncultured Archaeoglobaceae archaeon (assembly GCA_965561205.1). Lineage (GTDB taxonomy): Archaea > Halobacteriota > Archaeoglobi > Archaeoglobales > Archaeoglobaceae > Geoglobus. The sequence goes on from CBEWZU010000001.1 coordinate 26,119, forward strand.
CAGCTCTCAGAGCAATCTACATCGCAATCAAACTCAATGATTCCGACTTCTATCGCAAACTATCGCAAGTAAATCAAGCGACAGACGAAGCTGTCAAGAAAATCAAACAAATGAATCAATCTCTCGAAGAATTGGGCAAATATATGGCTGGAGTTGGAGCAGTTGGACAAGCAGGTATAGGTTTAGCAGTTAAACAATTCGCAGACTTCGAGCAAGCTTTTGTTAATCTGAAGAAAGTAATGCCAAAAGATCGAGATTTCGAGAGAATCCAGAAATCAGCAGAGAACATGGCTAAGTATTATGGCAGATCGGTGGAAGATATCTTAGGAGTCATGGAACTTTGGGCGAGGCAGGGGAAGAACACGGAAGATCAACTCGAAAAGCTGACAAACGCCACACTGTTATGGGCTACAGCTGAAAACCTCGACGCAAGGGAAGCAACAGAATATTTAACATACATCCTCAACGGTTTCAAGCTTGAAGCTAAGGATGCAACGCATGTCGTTGATGCTCTAAACGAAGTTTCAAACAATTTTGCAACGGATTCGGTAAAGCTCGCAAGGACTTTACAAGATGCGGCTGGTGTGGCTCATCAATACGGTGTTAGCTTAGAGCAATTAATAGGTTATGCGACAGCACTCCACTCAGCAGGTTATGAAGCTGGCGAAGCTGGGACATTTTTAGCTTATATGTTCTCTAAACTATACGAGGACAATGTTGCAGAGCTACTTCAGCAAGTTGGAATTGCCGTGAAGGATTCAAGCGGTCATTTTAGATCTGCTTCCGATATCTTAGACGATCTTGCTAAGAAGTGGAACAAGCTTAACGATGAACAGAGACACGCAATCGCAAATGAGATTACAATAGGTGGCAGAGTTTCAATGCTATACGGTTTGTTTAACAATTGGGGCATGGCTGTTGATGCAACAAATACCGCATTGAATTCTCAAGGCTCGGCGGCACGGGAAGCTTCGAGAGCTTTGAAGACACTAAGCGTTGAATTGAAGAAAACATGGGAAAGCATCAAGATGGTAGGGGTGTATATTGGAAAATCAGTTGCTCCACTTGTAATTCCAGCTTTGAAGGTTATTCAGGGATTAGCAGATGCTTTTACAAGACTTCCAGAACCTGTGCAAAAAGTACTTGGACTGGGCTTAGCTTTCTCAACGATGTTGATGCTTGTCGGAGGAGGTGCTATACTGCTCAGAGCCAAGTTAATTGAGCTGATTGGACATTTGGTAACTTTAGGTCTTGTTGAGACAACAACAACAGTTGAAACTTTGAGTTTGGGAGGTGCTTTGAAGCTTTTAGCTGTGCAGGGCTTTAAATCAAGCATTGGTGCAATAATCGGCTTCGCAAGAGCTGTAATGACGGCTCAAGTAAGCTTAATGGGGCTTTCGATTCCATTACTCCCTCTAATAGCTGGAATCGGAGCCGTCATAACAGCAATTCTTCTCCTCCAAGACATCATGGTGAAGGGATGGGAGAAAAGCTATCTCGGACGATTTGTAAACTGGTTAATAGACCGATTCCCGATCCTAAAAGCCCTAACTACTGTTCTCAGCAAAGAAATCAAATATCTCAGAGAAGGCTTTGACTGGCTTGCTAAATCCATCGGCGGAGCTATCAGCTGGATTCAACAAGCTCTCGACAGGTTTAGTCCGCTAAGATACGTGCTACTCAGTCCCGTCGGATCGATTGTGTATTTGATTACACACATCGATAAATTGAGAACCGCCACGTCCTCAGCCTTAACAGCAATTAAATCCTTATGGGACAGAACGATCGGCGGGATTATTGCAAAGATCGACGAGTTCCTCGCAAAAGTCAGGGAAGCGTGGGATTTCATCGCTAAGAGTCCTGTCGGCAAGATCGCAGGGTTCATGGCGAGCGGAACCAAATCGATTATGGAATTCTTCACAAGGAAAACGACTGAAGAAAAGACAATACACCTCGTTGAAACTAAAAAGAAGGAAGAACTCCTCAGAAGGAATATAACTGAAGAAGAGATTAGAAAGAAAGCAATAGAGCAATACGAATACATTAAATCGCTTAAGATACAAGGGATAACAAACAAAGATGAGATTAAGAGGAGGCTTGAAGCCGAATTCGGCGAGATAATCGTCAATCCGCAAATCATCCCTTATGTTGGCAAGCCAGAATACGACAAAAAGTTCTACGAGGAGGGATCTATCAAGCTAAAGATCCAGAAGCCCGTTTTCAAGCCTGAAATTGAGAAGCCAGCTTTACCTAAGCTTAGTGTTCCAGAGCTAACTATTAAGCCTAAAGTTGAGATGTCTTGGATTGAACAGTTATATGCTAAAGTTCAGGATCTTCTTGGATCGATAAAACTGCCAAAGCCTGATTTGGTTGCGAGGGTTAGATACCTCTCCGAGAAGTTAACACTTCCAACGATTTCTCCGTTATCCGTCCCGATTAGGTTTTTGATGGATGCATTACCTAAAATGCCGAAGATTTCAGATTTAATAGCCAAAATCAAATTCATTGTATCAAAATTGCCAGAACTGCCAAAGTTGCCTGATTTAACTGCGAGAATAGGTTATGTTGTGGATAGGCTACCAAGATTGCCTGAGTTGCCTGATTTGGTGTCAATTCCCAAGATTCCAGAACTGATGAGCGTGATAAAATATACTCCAGATGTCGTTAAGCCTGAGATCAAGCCGCTTACAGCCAGTTTAACTTACATTCCAAAGCTGGTTAAGCCTGAAATAACCCACGAGTTGACGAAGATGATGCCGACACCTTCACAGCTCATCAGCTCAACTCAAACTGTAATTCATCAACCTACAAACTACCAAATTAAGCACGAGCACAAAACAATCCAAGTTCCAAAGATCGAGATCAAAATTGAGGGTGTCAAAGACCCAGATAAAGTTGCAGAGCTTGTTGAGAAGAGGATTCAGAGGCAGTTTAACGCGATAGGGATCTACTGATGAAAGCATTATATTCTTCTACCACAATCAAAATCATGCACGAGGTTAGATCCGCAATTCTCAAACTACTTTACGATTTAGAGCGGAAAAATCCGAGGGCTTGGACGAACGAGAAATCGATTGCTGAAGAGCTCGGATTGACTCTCGACGAGGTAATTTTCCACCTTGAATACCTCGAACAGAAGGGATTCATCAAGTATCAAAAAACCATCAACCACCACGGTGGAGGTCTCGTTAGAATTACAGCTCTTGGGATCGATGCGGTTGAGAATCCAGAACTCTTCGTCAATCAAGCTCCATTCCTTCAACAGCTGATAATTTACGGAGATGTTGTTAATTCTACTATCTTGCAAGCGGAATCAATCAAAATTCGCAATGGATTGAATCGAATTATTGAACAGGTAGATGATGCTGAGATTAGAAAGCTGATTGAAGAGTTAATCGTGGAATCCTACCAAGAGAAACCAGATGGTAATAAGATCAAAACGGTATTCAATAAGATAAAGCAGAAAGCTCCTGAAATAGCCGAGAAAATTTCGCCTATCGTTTTAAAGTTGATTGAGCGATGGCTCAACACTTCTTAAAGTCTTTACCATTCTTTTAAAGCATGGCTGAGGAGAAAATCCAGCTCGGCGGTCAAGAATTCACAGCCGTTGAGATTGTCGATATGACTGAGTCAGCAGTGGTTCCGGAACATCGTGTTGAAGATGGCTATCCTGTGGCGGATCATATCTTCTTTCAGCCTGCTGAGTTTCAGCTGACCTTGACCCTGCTCGAAAACGAAATCGAGGCTTTAAAACAGCTTTATGAGGCAAAAGAACCGACAGAGCTCGTTTGCAAAGCTGGAGTTTTCGAGGATGTAGTGATCAAGGAGCTTACAATAACCCAAGGCGGCTCGAAAAACACGCTCAGAGCCGTCGTGAGAGTCAAGCAAATCCTGAAAGCTAAAGCTAAGACTGCTAAGATTCCACTTCAACAGCTTCAGGTCACACCGAATGAAAACGATGATAAAATGAAGGGAGGGGACACGGCTACCGATCCTCCACAGAAAGAAGTCCCTCAAGCTCCCGAAGAACCTCAAAACGGTCAAACTTGGATGGATAGCGTAATTTCGTTTTTGGGCGGGATATTCGGTTTCGGAGGTGGTTAAATGCCGACTGTCAAAGTGCTTCCGTTCGATCCTAAATTGGGTTATCCACAAAAACAGCTTGTTAAGATTAATAACACTGCTTACCGCTTGTTCTGGCGGTGGAACTATCAAAGAAACTTCGCAGTTCTAAGAATTCGCAGGCTCGAAGATGGTCAGATAGTTTTCGAGGGGAAGCTCACAGAGAAGAACCCGCTTGAGATCAAAGACCCGCAAACTTATGAAACTCTGTTCGTAATCCTGCCTTGGAATGTAGACGAAAAGACTGCGGAGGTGTGGCTCTTTGTCTGAATTCTGGGACCGTATGGTCGAATTACAAGTAGGCTCGACAGTTATCACCCTTGACGATTTAGATATAGAATTTGTGATCGAGAACGATGATGAGAGTAAAGCTGGGAATGCCGAGATAGCAGTTTACAACCTCGGGCAATCGAAATCAGCCTTCAAGAAAGATGAACTCGTCCAGCTTAAAGCTGGCTATAAGGACGATTATGGCATAATTTTCTATGGCAAGATCGATAAAGTTTGGGATGAGAAGGATGGAGCGGACGTTAAAACTGTGTTGCAGGCATCAGACATGACAAAGCAGCTTTTCATGGCAAAACCAATTTGCAAGAAATATCCTAAGGGGACGTCGGTCGCTGACATTGTCAAAGATATGTTTGCAGAAGCGGGGATTCCTGTCGGCAAGATAGAGGATCCGGGCATAGTGCTTGAGAAGGACATGGTTTTTGGAGGGACAACGACCTCAACACCTCATGTAATTCTCACTGAGCAGATTATGCCGCTTGTGAACGGATTTAATATCAAGGGTGTGCAATTAGATGGAGCTTTAGCGAGAATAAGCGAGATCTCAGATACTTATCGAGCTTATGTCGGTCAAGACGGGATGGGTTATTTTGTCAAAAGAAGTTACAATGCTGAAGCTATCGTTCTCGACTCTGAAAGTGGATTGATGGTAGTTCAGGATGTCAGCGAAGAAGGTAAAACAACTGCTTACAAAGTAAGATGTATCTTCAACTGGAAGATTCGGCAGGGAACTCTCGTTCAACTCAAGTCGATCAATGTTTCAGGGAACTTCAAGGTCACGAAATTCAAGCATGTCTGCAGAGGAGAGGAGTATTACACAGAAGCGGAGGTGGCTCCGCTATGATCGAGAAAATCAAGAAGCTGATCGACGTAAAGCTCGATAACATCAACACTGTCGCACTTGGTATAATTACGCAGGTCGATCTCAGCAAAATGAAGTGCAATGTAAAGCTGAAGCACAAGATTCAAGGCAACGAGATAGAGCTGTTCGACGTGCCGATAGCTTGTCTGAAGTCCTCCGCTGGAACTATCATCATCCCTCCTGCTGAGGGAGATATCGTTTTGGTCCTCTTCTCGAAATACGAGCTTGAAGAACAGCTCAAAAATAAAGAAGCTGTTGATGTGAATGAGCTTCTCAAGTTCAACCTGAACAACGCAATTGTTTTCGGCGGATTATTCACATTGGTGGATTCCATCCCTTCTCTACAACAGGATGAGCTCCTGATCGAGCACAAATCAGAGAATTATATCAAGTTCCAGCAGGATGGCAAGATCATAATCAAGGGGGATGTTTACGTGGATGGAAACCTCAACTTCAAGCAAATTAGAGGGGTGGATGCCGAGTCAGGCGAGTGGCACAAGCATTCTTGATCGTTTTAAAGTCTGATTAATTTTAGTTCATTATGCCGTGTGATTTCAAGTTCGATACTACTGGCGATCTCGTTATTGACAGCTTGAAACGGGTTCCTTCCGTTGATGGGTCTGACAAGGTAAAGCAGGACATCGTCCACATCCTGAAATGCGTTAAGGGTAGCGATGCATTTCATCCAGATTTCGGTGTGGACTGGATTAAAATCAAGCAGAGCGGTTATAACAGAATGCTGATTGAACACGAAATCCGCAAAGCCCTCAGAAATTACGATAAGATTAAATCGATTGACAGAATTGAAATCTCACAGCCTGACGCAAACCGCAATGTGAGGATCAAGCTCTATCTTACGCTCGATTCTGAAAAAATCGATGTTGAGGTGGTTGTATGACCGAATATGGCGTTACTACTTTGGGATTCATACCTAAGCCCTTCAGCGTTATTTTAGAAGAATTAAAGCAACTTGCAAAACAAGAGTTCGGAGAGGACATTGACTTATCGGAAAATTCTCGACTGCTCAGATTCCTTGAAATCGTAGCGAAGAGAGAAGATGAGCTGTGGCAGTTGGCTGAGGATGCTTACTATGCTGGGTTCATCGACTTCGCAACCGGCCAGAACTTGGATCGTCTCGTAGCCATTCTCGGAATCAGAAGAAAGCAGGCCACCAAAGCGACTGGAACGGTGACTTTCAGCCGCTCAACCCCTGCAACAAGCGACATCGTGATTCCAGTGGGCACAAGAGTATCAACGGCTGATGGATCGGTTGTATTCCAGACGGTAGATGAAGCGATTTTACAGCAAGGTCAGACAAGCGTAGATGCAGCCATAGAGGCTGTTGAGCCAGGATCTCATGGCAATGTTGCAGCGAACACAATAACCAAATTGTTGGATCCGATAAGCGGAATCGAAAGCGTAAACAACGCATTCCCAACAAGTGGTGGCAGCGATGCGGAGTCGGATGAAGAGTTGCGTTACAGAGCTATAACTTACGCTCCCTCAGCGAAGGCTACTGTCTATTCGATAAAATCAGCGTTACTTCAGATCGACGGAGTCACAGATGTCAACATCTCGGAAGATTTCGGAGAGTGCAAGGTAATCATTACTGTTGCGGGAGGTGATGATGACGAAATAACCAACACGATTGAGGATGTCCGAGCGGCTGGAATTCAGGTGACATGGCAACGTCCCTCGATAAAAACTGTCACAGTGACTGTTTCAGTCACGAAAATAGCCTCCTACGATGCTGCAACAGTCCAAGCTAATGTTCAGACAGCAATCGACAACTACATCAACTCTCTGCAGATTGGCGAGGATGTCGTGTATTCGGATTTGGCCAAGGCAATTCTTGCAGCCGAAGGCGTTGACGACATAGTAAGCTTGGAGGCAACAGATGGGGTTACCACAATAAATGCATTCGGGCAAGCTCTGACAATAGATGCCAACGAGAAAGCTCAGGCTGGAACTCACACGATAACGGTGACTTGATATGTCAAGCAAAGCTAAAGAAATGGTCTCCTTGCTGTCAACAGCGTTCCGCAAGGATCCCGACTCGAATAACTACAAGCTCCTGTCGATCATAGCAGAGAAGTTCGAAGAAATAGAGCAGGTAATCGAGCAGGTGAGAGATTCGAGGTTCGTTGAGATCGCATCTGGAAGATCCCTTGACTACATCGCAAAGCTGTTCAACCTGACGAGAAAAGCCGGAGAGAGCGATGAAGAATTCAGAGGAAGACTGCAAGTCGAACTGCAGAGATATCTGAGTAGCGGGACGCTAAACGATGTTCTCAGCGTGATCAAATACTTTACTGGGCTTGAGGATAAAGATATCAAAATCATCGAGGCTCCGGAGGCTATACTCGGATTTGGCGAGGGAGCATTCGGAAACAATGTATTCGCATCCCCAAAAGCTACATTCCGCATCGAGCTCCTTGAGGAGCCAGCTCTTCCGTTAAATCTTAAGGCTTTTTACAGCGCAATCAATGCTGTTAAGGCGGCTGGAGTGTATTTCCAGCAGGATGAAACGAGGATTGAGTTTGCACCGGTTCTCGCTTTTACGAGTGGGGAGTCCGAAACGGTGTGGATCATCACAACTCCTCTCGGCTTTGGCTACGGTAAGTTTGGAGAAGGGCCATACGGAGGATTCTTGCTCGTGATAAAAGCAGATGCAGAAACGAGTAACATTGATCTAACAGTTTTAGCTTTTCCTACTGTAGAAGCAGGAACAAAAAGCGGTCTCGGCTTTGGTCATGGCAGATTTGGAGAGCTGGGATTTGCTGAAAGATTAGATGTTGCAATTATAACCTTGACATTAACATTGCTCAATGCTGCATTGGCTCTATGTGAGAACACCGAAACAAAATACCAAATCACCCCCCTGGGCTTCGGACAGAGTGGACTTGGGCTAATCCCATTCGGAGACCATTCACTTGTAGCAAAAGCAGACGCAGAGACTGATCTCATAGATCTGACAATTTTGGCTTTTCCCGCATCTACGGCAGGAATCAAAAGTGGTATTGGCTTCGGTCATGGCTCGTTTGGTGAGCTGGGTTTCTCAGACAGATATGACATGGCTGTAATAGAATGGATGCTTGAAACACTCGCAACAGCTCTCGCAATCGCAGCGCAACAAGCAATTGCCATCTCGATCCATACATACTTCGCTTTTGGCAAGGGGGGATTCGGATACTGGCAGTATGGTGGAGGGACCGTTTCTTCAGCATCTGAATCTGATTATGTGGAAAAGAAGCGCATAAACTATTCCAGCGCTACAAGCTTTACTAAAATGAAATTCAACCTTCGCCAGAATTTCGCTGCAACTGGCTGGATCAAGGTTGAATATCAAATAACAGCAAGTGATGGAACTGTTTTAGTTCCTTGGACAATGCTATGTGAAGTTAATGGAGGGACAAATGATAGCTTTGGAGAAATCTCAGGATACACGAGAACGAGCGATCCCGAATGGGGCGTTATCTACGAAGTTACATTCGACCATTCAATCAGCTATGGAGACACAATAGAATACCGCTTGCTCATGAAAAATTCAGATGCTGAAGCTTGCTATAACGATATATTCGATGTTTGGGGAGAACAATCTCCCTGACTTTGATTTTTAAAGTCTATTGTTTGGAGGTATGTTATGGAAGTCAAAGTGGATGTAAAAACCGAAATAAAACTCTTCAGGAGGGAGCGAGATGACAGGAAAGATAATAACCGATGCCGGACTTAACGAGCTGGCAAAGCTTCTCGCCGGACAGGGCACGGCTTTTGCTTACATAGCTTTGGGAACAGGAACCACGGATCCCACCACATCGGATACGGCCCTTGAGGCGGAAGTTATACGTAAGCCTGTTAGTAAAGTAACGATAAACGGCAGCGAGGTTGAATTTGAAACAGTAATCAATCCCGGCGATATCGTGGATAAGAGCATCACGGAAATCGGGCTTTTCAACGCAGAAACGGGTGGAGTAATGTATTATAGAGAGGTCAGAAATGCGCTTTACTTCGACGCAACTGTTGGGGCTGTTATCAAAATAAGATGTTCGTTCTCGAGGAGTTGATGAAATATGATAAGGCAGAAGTTTTTGGTTAATACGGTTGATGGAGAGAAGGAGATCGTAGCGGACAGATACATCATCGAGGGCGATGAGTACGTGTTTTTGAATGGCAACGAGGTCGTTGATCGCATCAAGATCGCCGATGTTGTCGAGACAGTTAATGAGGAAGGTAAGATGGAATCTGGAATAAGAACTGTTTTCTCGAGGAGCGTGATGTGAAATGCCGACCTACACACCCAAGTTTAACTTGGAGAAACCAGATAGGGGCCAGCTCGACTGGGATCTGCCGATAAACGCAAACTTCGACAAGCTGGATAAGGCAGTCTATCAGGCATTAAACGCTTACACAGGAGATAACGACTACGATGAGGAGCTGCCACTCCCAGACTTGCCAAACAGAGTGCTGTGGCTCTACGATTCAGCCAACAACATGTGGGTTGAGATCCATCAGGTTTACATCCCTTACTTCGTCAGCGAGGGATTCAGCCAGCCCGCCCTTAACGGATTGCTGTTGGGAGGATTCTGGATCGACAAGTATCAGTGCTGTCACCCTCTCGCAACGAGATTCAGCAGAGGAACAAGTTCACCGAACGATCCTGGCACAGTGGCCGCTGCATCCAAGCCCCACGTTGTGCCCTGGACCGACATAAACTTCTGGAACGCAAAAAAAGCTGTCGAGAACAGGAACCTCATAACAGGAGAGAAAGCTACAGGATACGTTCTGACATACAAGACTCAAGAAATGAGCGTTACTGGCGAATCAGTAGGAACTGGCGATGGCTCGACAAAAGAATTCTTGCTGGACTTCTATCCCGTGAAGTCTGGATCCTTAACAGTCTATGTTGATGGAGTCGCAAAAACAGAGGGGACAGACTACACTGTGGACTACAACACTGGCAAGATAACATTCACGACAGCTCCAGCAGATGGAGCATCAATCACAGCAGATTACATCTACTACAAGGGCAGCAACTCAGAGTTCTACGTGCAATCAATCGAGCATCTTGTTGGCAGAATTGTCAGGATCGTGCAGAATGGAGTAACGTACCACAGAAGAGTCATCAAGCAAGGAATCGACACATCGTCTGATTCCCTCGGTGCGAGGTACATCAAAGTGTTCCCGCCCCTTCCAGCGGAGATTAGAGGAAGCGGAGAGAATACTGTCAGAACTGAATCGCAGAGCTACGAAATCGTTGGCCATCACCTCGTGACAGCGTACGAGTGGTTCAGCGTTGCAGCTTGGGCTGTCAAATACCGCTACCGCTTTGGCTTCGGCTTCCCCAAGGGTAACAACAATTGGGGCAAGGATTATAGGGATCCGAGAGAACAGAGATACGAAGGAATTCCAGATCCTGTCAGACCTGGCTACAATGGCAACGACATAGCAAGAGTTCTCACTGGCAGCGGGCCTCTCAGCTGGAGCTTGAATGGCAGAAGGAGTGGAGTATGGGACCTCAATGGCAATGTCTGGGAATGGGTTGACTTGCTCATAGGCAGCGAAACGGACTTCGTAATATCGAAGGGTTATCCGGGAGAAGGACATCAGTTGCCAACAACTGGCACGACATCGGGAGCTTCGATGTGGGTTGCGGAGCTCGAGGATTCCTCGCAAGAACTTGCAGAGCTCGCAATTCCTAAAACGCTGAGTTCTACGCCCAATCCAGAGCTCGATGACGTGCGCTACTGGCTCGACGAGACTCGTACAGGAGAACGTGCGGCTCTCCGGGGTGGGTTTTGGGACGATGGCTCGCGCGCCGGTGTCTTCTCGCTGTCCCTCACCGACGCCCCCTCGATCACGTACAGCCACGTGGGCTTCCGCGGCGCCTTCTGAAAATCTGGAGGTCGGGGAGGTCTGGTAAAAAGCTGGCTCTGGAGGTCTGGGAATCTGGCGAGCGAAAAACACGAGAAACTCAAGATCTACAAGAAAGCCTACGACCTCACACTCTATCTTTTTCCTCTTTCAGAGAAGTTCCCGAAGCCTCAGCAGCATAACGGGCTTGCAAGCGAGTTGCGCAGAACATTGCTCGACATGCTGACAAAGATCGTCGAGGCGAATAACAGCAAGAGCGTTATTGCTCATGAGGAAATCGATATGGCAATTGAGAAGCTCAAGATCATCTTGAGACTCTCTAAGGATCTCAAGTATATCAGCATCAAGCAATACGAGCACGCCTCAAAGATGCTGATCGAGATAGGGAAAATGAACGGTGGCTGGCTCAAAGCGAACACATCATGAGTCATGGTCATCCGTGGCGGGATGATGCGGGCCGGGCTCGTTTATCCCGTGCGGCTTTCCGGGGTGGGAATTGGGATTGTGGCTCGAACGCCGGTGTCTTCTCGCTGAACCTCAACAACGCCCCCTCGATCACGAACAACAACGTGGGCTTCCGCGGCGCAATATCGTCGTGGATATAGGTGAGGTGACCACGGTTGCCTCACTGTCCAACGACGATACAGAGCCTGGTCCCCGCCGCTGTCTGGAAACGGGCAGCGAAAAACAAAACAGGCGGGGCGGAGTTAGTAGGTTCCCGAAAGCTCTGCCCCGTCAAGCCCCTCTTATGAGGGACCCGCTTGAAAACGTATGACAATCTCTTCGAGATTGTTTGCTCTTTTGAACATCTTCTCCGATCATTTTACCTCTGCCGTAGAGGTAAAACCTACCGCATCTACGCTCTTGAGTTTGAGGCGAATCTCGAGGAGAACCTGTTCAGGCTCCAGGAAGAACTTCGTACTGGAACATGGGAGCCGCAGGGCTATACAACTTTCTACATTTATGATCCTAAAAAGCGTTTAATCAACGCCCCAACCTTCCGTGACCGCATCGTTCACAGAGCTGTTCATGATGTTATCGAACCGATATGGGAGCCGATCTTCATCTACGATTCTTACGCATGCAGGAAGGGCAAGGGAACGCATAAGGGTGTGGACAGATTAACAAGATTTCTGAGGTCATATCCACCAAAACAGAAGGTTTACTGCTTTAAAGCCGACATAGAGAGCTATTTTGCAAGCGTAGATCACGAAGTTCTGTTCAAAATCCTCAAGAGAAAGATCGTGGATAAGGACTTGCTTTCTGTCATCTGGAAGATCATCGACAGCTACCACGAGGAGGGAAAGCCAGGTGTCGGCATCCCTCTCGGCAATCTAACCTCTCAGCTCTTTGCCAACATCGTTCTCAACGAGCTCGATTACTTCATCAAGCACGAGTTGAGGGTTAAGCATTACATTCGCTACATGGATGACTTCGTGATGCTTCATCCAGACAAAAAGCAACTTTGGGCTTGGAGGGATGAGATAGCTCAATTCTTGAAGAAGCTCAAGCTAAGGTTGCATCCAAAGAAACAAATCGTTTTTCCAGCAAGCAAGGGAATTGATTTCTTGGGCTACATAGTTTTTAGAGACCATCGAAGGGTTAGGAGAAGGAATGTCCATCGATTTTATCAGCGCCTCAAGAAAATAGCTAATGGAACCTTCGACAAAGATCCAGAGCAATCGATTATGTCCTGGATGGGCTACACTATCCACGCGGATGCGTACGGACTAAACAGGAGCATCGCTAAAAAATACCCGATTCTTGAAAGCGGGCTGAAAAAGTTTTATCCGGTTTAGCCTAAAATCCTAAAATCTCTCCAATACTTGTCGTAAATTTTTTTCAGCTCTTCTTCATCTTGGAAGTCGTAATAGCTGAGATCGACGTCTCCTCTCAAGCCGTGACCCATCAGGATCTTCTTCACAGCTGTAGGCATCCCCAAACGGTCTGACTGCTGAGAGAAGAATTTTCGCATGTGTTTGATCCTTAAATTCGTGTTAAGCTTCTCAAAATGATAGAGAATTGACTTTTTCGAGAATAGGGGCGACTTCGGATTTGTGTGGAGATATTCGACGAGATAATCACAGGCTTCTTCAGAGAAGAATGTAACCCGATCCTCGTAGTCTTTGGCAATCTCTGCTCTGACATGGATAATTCTGTTCTCAACATCAATATCTTTCAAACGAAGCTTATACAGTTCCTCCGCTCTTAAACCAGATGTTGCAGATAATAAAATTGCACCCCTTAATTTCGACTTGTAAGGTTCATCGAGTTTTTCATCAATTTCGTCAATCAATTCTCGAATTCGAGCCGCTTTAATAATAGTCTCTCTCCGTTTTGGTATTCTTGGCAATTCGATTTTATCCGCTAACGGATGATTGATGAACTTAAGAAAAGCTCTGATGTAAATAATGAGGCGACGAGCATATCTTGGTGCGTATTTCTGTTTTAATTGGTTTATATAAATTATGACGTTTTTATCATCAAGATTGCTATTTAAGTTTATTATAAAATCGTAAACGGTGTTTTTGTATCTTCGCTTTTCATCGTTAATGATGTCTTTTAGGTCAATTAGTTTACAGAACTCGTAATAATAATCCAGAACCGAGTTACATGCGGGGGGAGGGATTTGAACCCTCGAACCCCTACGGGACGGGACCCTCAATCCCGCGCCTTTTCCTGACTCGGCAACCCCCGCTCTGAAAATTGTCAAAATCAAGATTTATTACATTTGCGGTTTCAATACCTAAATTTTTTAAACGATGTTCCAATAATCTTTTTATGGGGGAACACACGATACTTGCTATCGGTTTGATTATTGGTTTGCTTTTCGGAATGACAGGAATATCAACTTTGTTTAACTTCATGAACCAAGCTCTATCAGAGACCCAACAGCAACTAACGAAAATCGGTGCCGTCTCGACTTTAGTTTTGTTTGTAATAGCTTTGATTCTAATAATAAAAATTAGAATAATTTCGTCTCTGATAGTAGGAGCGATAATCGGGGCGATTATCAACACAATACTTGAAATGAATGGAATACATATAACAAACATAATATTTTCTGTGATTCTGAAAAATCTTGGACTGGCATAAATTTTTTAATTTTTAATGCATTTCTCGATCTATGAAAGCGATAATAATGGCAGGTGGCTATGCTACAAGGTTATGGCCTATCACCAGAACAAAAGCTAAACCCCTTCTGCCTCTTGGAAAGAAAAAGATAATCGATCATATATATGAAAAAATCAAACATTTCGGTTTTGAGATCGTAGTTTCAACAAATCTCAGATTTAAGGATGATTTCGAAAAATGGGCTGAGGATAAGGATGTCGAACTCGTTATAGAAAATACTACAAAAGAGGAGGAGAAGTTGGGAGCTGTAAGAGCTTTATATGAAGTCTCAAAGGACATTGATGACGATATCCTTGTGCTAGCTGGAGACAATGTCTTCTCTTTTGGTCTTGAAAAGTTTATTGAAAAATTCAAAGAGAAAAAGCCGCTGATAGCACTATACGATGTAGGTGACTTCGATCTTGCGAGGAGATACGGAATTGCCCAGCTTAACGGTGACAAAATCGTATCCTTTGAGGAAAAACCCGAAAAACCGAAATCTACGTTAGCAGGTATCGGTATCTACGCCTTGGACTACGATACGAAAGAAATGCTTGGTGATTACGTTAGGGGAGAGAAGAAGGATAATCTTGGTGATTTCATCAGTTGGCTGATTAGTAGGAAAAACGTTTACGGATTTGTTTTTGAAGGAAACTGGCACGATGTTGGAAATCCCGACAGTTACCTTGAGGCGTTTAAGATCTACCTGTCCAATTACATAAGCGACGATGTGAGGATTGACAAAACTTCAAAGATTATCGAGCCCGTCGTCATCGAGAATAACGTCGAGATAAGGAAAAGGAGCATAATCGGTCCATACGCATACATCGGGAAGGATTGCGTAATCGAGTCCTCGGACATAAGCGACTCGGTAATATTCGATTCGGTTATTCTGAAAAAAGTTAAGCTGTGGAGAAGTATTGTGGACGAAAAATGCGAGATAAGAAATCTTGAGCTAAGCAGCTCGATAATAGGAGGTCACGCCAAAATCCAAAGGGGAGAATGATTGCGATCCTCGATGGATACGTTGACGAACCCTCTTGTTTGGGTGTTCCTCCCTATATAGCACCCTATCCGAGATATATAGCGGGAATGCTCGAAGATCTTAAAATCAAATGGATATACGTCACGGCGGATGAATTCAGAAAGAACCCCAAGATCCTACAAAAAGCCGATAAAATTATCGTTATCGCCGGGATAGCCGTTCCGGGGAAGTATCTTGGAGGGAAACCGCTCTCGCTTAAAGAGTTAAAAGAGATTTACCCAGAAAAAGAGAAAATTCTCGTAGGGCCGATTACCCTTGAGATAGGGGATCTCCCAAATTACGAGGTAATTAAGTTCCCCTTTGAACACGAACTTTACGAAAGATTGGGTGGCTTTGTAAGAGACAGAACGAGGAATTTCGTTAACAGATTCTCAGTCCTCGGTGCCAAAGTCGTTAAGCAGCACCCGGATTATCCCTACGTTATCTGTGAGATCGAAACCTACAAGGGATGCTACTGGGGGAGATGCTCATTCTGCATAGAGAGAATACACAAAATCTCAATGCGGGATCCCAATGCCGTGATAAGGGAGATTAAGGCTCTTTACGATCAGGGAGTTAGATATTTCAGATTAGGGAATCAAACAGACTTTTTCACTTACATGGCTGATTTCCGTTACGAAATCCCGAAGCCCAACCCGGAATTTATGAAAAATTTCCATAAAGCGATTTGGAAGAACTGTCCCAAGATAAAAACGCTCCATTTGGATAACGTAAATCCAAAAACGATTGCCGAACACCCCGAAGAGTGTAAGGAGATTATAAAAACGATCGTGATCTATCAGAGCCCCGGGAATATTGCAGCCTTCGGTCTTGAGAGTGCCGATGAGAGAGTGGTCAGAAAAAACAGTTTACTGGCGACACCGGATGAGGTCATGTTTGCGATCGAACTGATGAATAGATACGGAAGATACGTCGGACACAACGGTCTGCCGTGTTTCCTTCCCGGAATAAATTTCGTTTTCGGACTTAAGGGTGAGACCAAAGAGACCTTCGAGAAAAACTACGAATTTCTGCTAAATCTTATCAAAAGGGATCTGCTTGTGAGAAGGGTGAACCTACGGCAGGTAAAGGTTTTTCCATTCACGCCGATGGCTGAGATTGGAGATAAACTCGTTAGAAAGCATAAAAGATATTTCAAGAAATTCAAAGAAATGATAAGACAGAATTTCGACAGGATTATGCTTGAAAAAGTTGTTCCGAGAGGAAGACTCCTAAGAGATTTGTGGGTCGAGATAAAGGGAAAAATAAGCTTTGGAAGACAGCTCGCCACGTATCCCCTGCTCGTTGGAATCTACGGAGAGTTTGAAAGAAACACATTCGTAGATGCGAGGGTAGTTGATTACGGAATGAGAAGCGTCTCGGCAGTTCCGAGGATAGATATAAACAAGGCAAAGATCTATCAAATTGAAGCCGTTCCGGGAATCGGAAAGAAAACCGCCGGAATGATCTTGGCGTCCAAGCCCATCAATTACGAAAAATTGAAAAAAATTGTTGGGAAGAAGAAGGCAGAGATTTTAAAGGATTTCTTCATAGTTCCAACATGAACGTGAGGGAGTTTCAAAAACTTGCATCCTATATCGTCAGAGAAATTGATGAAAAGTTGGGCGTGAATAGGGATGCCCACTTATCCATCTCTCAATTACTTGAAGAACTCGGAGAACTCGCACGTGCTGTCAATTCGGAGAGGCTAAGAAACAAAGTCCCAAAAAAGAAAGAGTTAGAGGAAGAGTTCGCAGACGTATTTCTACAGCTATCGGCTTTGGCGGATATATTCGGTGTTGATTTAGAAAAAGCGGTTTTAGACAAGATCGATGTTCTCAAGAAAAGACATGGACTAAAATAAAAGGTTGTGCTGAGAGGTATTAATTTACTCCAACTTTCTTTTTAAATTCTTCAAGCTTCTGTAAAAATTCTTCTAAAGTTTTAACTTTTATAACTTCGAAACCCCTATCATTCTGCTTACGCCACATTATAGGCACCTCGACTTCAAGACCCATACTTAAGTAGCTTGCTACTTGTCTAATCAAAACCTCTAAGTTAAAGCCGGGAGCGGCAGGATAGTTTAGATAAGGTTCTAATTCTCTCATAGCTCTAGAAACTGTCCTATAAGCTTGTTCGTAACCTACTTGTCTAAGTAGATTTTTGGCTTTCAGTTCCTCTACTATGTCTTTTACGACTTCTGCAGAGTATTTTTCCAGTACTTTTACCATTTCACCCGCGATTTTAAAGAACAACTCCTCCTCAGGATCTCGTATAGTGGGAACACCCTTGCTATGCATTTTTTCATACATTTTCATATATCCCATGTCTACTATCTTATTTGGTGTAAGCTTATTAAGCCCATCAATTCCCAAATCTTCTCGAATTACATCAGCAATACCATCTAAAATCAAATGGAGTGCCACACGTTCGTGAATTTCCATAGGCAGGAATGCACCGTAATGCTCTCTTAATTCCTCAAAAATAGAGCGTAGGCCACTTACCACGACACTATATCTTTCTGCAAATCTCTTAGGTAAATCTTTTATGAATGGCCAATAGGGGGTATATGGATTGATTGTCTTGATCCCTCTAGCATCATGATGAGTAGGATTATCCACAATCCTGTGCAATTTTCTATCTGAAGGCAATCCCAGCTTTTTCTCCCATTTTATATGTAATTTATGGCTAGGCATGCTAAAATACCTCATGCTATTTTTTTTTCACTGACATGCCAACTTAGTGCAAAAGACATTATCTTATCAACATTTTAAAAATTGTGCACTTTAAGTTTACGTGTCTTCAAGCTGAAATAAAAAAAGTAGTGGTAAAAGTTAAAATATCCTTTCAAACAACTCTCTTTAATGAGCGAAAAACTTGTGATAAAACGTTCAGGATACCCATCAAAAGGTGAAATCGTAATCGGAACTGTAACAAGGGTAATGGATTTTGGAGCGTTTGTATCATTGGACGAATACGAAAATAAAGAGGGACTCGTCCATATAAGCGAAGTGGCACCGGGATGGATTAAAGACATCAGGGATCATGTGAAAAGGGGGCAGAAGGTCGTCTGTAAAGTCCTCGATGTAAATCCGAAAAGGGGTCACATCGATCTGAGCATCAAGGACGTCAACGAAAGACAGAGGAGGGAAAAGCTTCAAGAATGGAAGAGCGAGCAGAGGGCGTTCAAATGGCTTGAGATAGCTGGAGAGAAAGCGGGAGTTGATAGAAGGGAGCTTGAAAAAATCGGGAAGAAATTGCTGAAAAAGTTCGACAGCATCTATTCAGCTTTTGAGGAAGCCGCATACGAAGGTTACGAAGTCTTGGTTAAGATAACGGGCGAAAAACTCGCAAAAGAGATTGCGAAACTCGCGAGAGAGCACATAAAACCCCCGAGGGTCAAGGTAAGGGGATACTTCGAGCTGAAATCTTTTGCCGGAGACGGGATAGAGAAGATAAAGAAAGCCCTGTCAGAGGTAAAGAAGTTTGCGAAAGACGAGGTGGAGATAAGGGTGGAATACGTCGGGGCACCGAAATACAGGGTGGTTGTCGAGAGTGATGACTACAAAACAGCCGAGAGCGTTCTGAAAAAGGTTGTTGATGCGGTTACGAAAACGATGAGAAAGCTTGGAGGAGAAGCCAACTTCATAAGGGAAGCCGTATGAAATCTCTGATAAGGAAGTGTTGCGAATGTGGTAGATACACTTTAAAAGAGATCTGTCCTGTTTGCGGTGGTAAAACCTACATGCCAATTCCACCGAGATTCTCCCCCGAAGATCCCTACGGGAAGTATAGGAGAATGCTCAGAAAGCAAAAGGGTTTCTGGATAAGGAGGTGCGAAAATGTTGGAAAGAGTTGATATAAGGTATTTGAAAAAGCCTGAGGAGGTCAATCTAAGAGATCCCGTGATGATAGAGGGACTGCCCGGAATAGGTCATGTGGGTAAACTCGTTGCGGATCACCTTGTCAAGGTTCTCGACGTTGTTAAGGTTGTCGAGATATATTCCCATCACTTTCCTCCTCAGGTAATGGTTGAAAAAGACGGGATAATTAGGATGCCAAAAAACGAGATCTACGCATATAAAAGTGATGGAACTTCACCGGATCTGCTAATTCTTGTTGGAGATTACCAGAGCATAAGTAATGAAGGACATTTCGAACTCGCAAATGCCTACCTGAAGATTGCGAAAGAGTTTGGTGTCAAAAGGATATACACCCTTGGAGGATACGGGGTCGGAAAGCTTGTTGAACACCCTTACGTTATCGGTGCCGTCAACAGTGAAAGCTTGATAGAACCCCTTAAAGAGGCTGGAGTTAAATTCGAAGACGGCGAGCCTGCCGGGGGGATCATAGGTGCCGCTGGTCTGATAATAGGTTTGGCCATGCTCGAGGGGATAGAGGCGGCATGTCTCATGGGAACGACATCGGGATACATGGTGGATCCGAGAAGTGCGAAGGCGGTTCTCGAAGTCCTAATGAAGCTTTTGAACCTGAAAATCAGCGTTGAGGATTTAGACGAGAGGGCTAAGGAGATGGAGAGGCTAATAGCTCAGATAAAGGAGATGCAGGAAGCTCAGGCAATGCAGTGGAGGAGCGAGGAGGATTTAGGATACTTCAGATGAATTTTTCTAAGAATTCTCTTTCTTTTTTAAGCTCTTCGATCTTATCTTCATAGGTCATCTCTCCGTAACTCAGATCGTCAAGTTCTATCGTTATCAAACCTTCATAGCCGGTGTCCCTGATTTCCCAGAGGAATTTTTTAACCCTCTCATCATTTCTTGCGGTCGTGTGTCTTCCTTTTTCATCATAACTACTTACGTGCAAATTCTTTATCAATTCCACGGACTCTAAATACTTCCACAGATCTCCGTTTTTCATAGCGTGATTGACGTCCAATGTTATCCCGAATCCGAATTTTTTTGCGTATCCGATGACTTCCTCGTAATCCTTGCAAAGGTAATTGATATGGGGTTCGCTGTTCTCCAAAAGTATTGTGGCGTTTTTTATCTCACCATACTTTTTCAAAATTCTGAAATATCTCTGTAGAGCTTCGTGGTCTTCTTCCACGGGCTCCCTTAATGCACTTCTCTTTCCCGCATGGATTGTGAGAACACGATCCAATTTCGAAGCGATATTTACAGCAAAGAGATTTTCTTTCACCGTGGCTTCAACAACGTGTTGGTTAACGCTACACGGGTTTAGATCGAAAATAGCACCATGAATCGCACCTATATATTCTTTTATTTCGTAAAGCCTCTCTATTCGCCTATCTATCCAGAAATCTGGTGTTTCCACCCAGAATTCGAGACCATCGCATCCGCTGAGTTCCACCGCTTTTACGATCCTATCAAGGGGATATTCGTATAGGAACATCGTGGAGAACAAAATCATAGCAATCTCAGAGCTAAATCCTTCCTCGAAAGAAGCTTCCTCATCACTTCGTCCTCACTTTTCCCGCTTGCTAGAACGCTGATTAAGGGATCATCCTTTGAATAGTGGTCACCCCTTTTGGGAATGTCTGCAAAAAACGGATTTCCCACGGGAGATTTTCTGATTATCTTATCTCTATCTGTGAACAAGATAGCCCTACCGGCAAATCTTTTCTGTTTTACTTCGTGTAATCTCCCGTTTATCGCCTCCAAGTGAAGTTTGAAAAGGTTGCAATCACTGCTCCATTCTATTGAATCGAGGGATCCCTGAAATCTTGGATTTATCTCAAGAACATACGGCTTATCGGCGAGGACGAAGTCAACACCGATATTTCCGACAAGCTCGAAAATCACAGCTAATTCCTCCCCAATCCTTTTCAATTTCTCCGCCCACTCTGTTTTGAAGGGTGTGATATTGCCGCAGTATCTGAATCCAGAGGCGTTAAATCTTTCATCCCCTATCAGCATTTTGTTCACCGCAATAGCCTTAGCTCTGTTACCGTCGCTCAGAACGGAAACGGAGCATGGGATCCCGTTAATAAACCTTTGGAGGATGTATCCCTCTTTGATCTTGTTGCCAAATTCTATGCTTTCACCGCCACCGCCAACTTCGGGCTTTAATATACCCCACTCTCCGTCTTTTAATAATTCGGGAAAATCGAATCCTAAGTTCTCCAATTTTTTGTAGAATTTTCTCTTATTGATAATCTCATCAAGCTTTTTGTTAAAGAGGTTTTCGTATCCAGAAGTCGTCACGATCTCGGCATTAATGCTTTCGGCAATCTCCAAAGCTCTTTTTTTAACGTTTTCTTTTTTTTCCTTCTCTTTTTCTTTCTCTTTGATGAGATATACTTCTTTTGCGTATAGTCTCAGATCTGCATCGTCATGCTCGGTTAATGCGAACACTTCGAATCCCGCTTTTCTTGCAGATTCAGCGACGTTCCGAACGTTGCTTCCTACAATCAGAAACCTCATTTATGATCTTCCTTATCACGTCCTCTTCTTCGGTTCTGTAGATCTCATCCATACTCCCGTTCCCGCTCAGATCAAGTCCCCTGAAAACAACGGCGGGAATTCCGTCGTCGGCTTCACCCATCACAAGATTTGCAAACGCCGCCACCTCGTCAGCAACGCACTCCACAGTCACTTCGAGCTCGTTTCCGTAGAGATCTTTTTTACCCCTCCAGTCCCTCATAGCCTGAATGCCGGAAACGCCGATCGAGAAACCCACGACACCCCTCCTAAAGCACCTTCCATTGGTATCCGTGATGATAACGCCCACGTTCTTTCCCGTTATCTCTTTTATTTTCTCTCTTAAGATCTTTGCTGATCTGTCTGGATCCTTCGGAGGAAGAAGCAAATAACCTTTTTTGACGTTGCTGTTATCTATCCCAGCGTTTATGCATATATTCCCGAATCTTGCTTTTGTCAGAAGTATCGGGTGCTCGATCAAAATCTCTTCGCTCTCATTGATGACGGCTTGAATAAATCTTGGATCCTTTCCGTGTTTTTCCGCAAGCCTTATAGCTTTTTCAGAAGGCTTTATTTCATCAATCTTTAGTAGTCTTCCCTCGGATTTGGAGATGACAGTGGAACAGACTGCAAGGATATCGCCATCCTCAAAGTTAAAAAGATTTGTAAAGATTCTGGCGAGATCGTCTCCTTCTTTTATTTCGGGAACTCCTCTTATGGGAAAAACTCTGATCATAACCTTTCCCTTAGATAAGTGAAGATTTCCGCAATCACATCGTCCTTAGTTGGCATTATCTGCCCGGCACCCTGTGCGAGGTCGCATCTTCCGCCACCTCCTCCCTTGATCATTCTTCCGATGATTTTCATTAGATCACGGGCGTCCACCCTTTCATCTCCACTAAAGGTTGTGATTTTCACACCGTCATAGCCTGACAGCAACGCTCCAACGTATCCCTTCTCGGCGAGTTTGATTCCAATCTTTGCTAACATCTTCGGATCTTCTTTGATAATCTCCACGATAATTTTCAAATCTTCGAATTCCTCCGCATCCCTCTCAAGAATTTCCGCCTTTATTTTAGCGATCTCGTCTTGAAGCTTCTCTATTGTTTTTCTCTGTTCCTTCCACTCCTCGAAAAATCTGTTAACGGTTTTTGGTAAAATCTCCGGCTGGACCCTGAGGATGATGCTTGCCTCTTTCAGTATGGCTTCGTTCTTTGCAATATGCTCTAAAGCGGCTTCTCCCGCGGCGAACTCAAATCTCAGAACACCGTCTTGGATGGACTCAACCCTTATTATTTTGAAGACTCCGATCTCACCCGTTTTCTCGCAATGGGTTCCACCGCACGCCTGAACGTCGTCTCCAACTCTGACGATTCGGATTTCCCTTCCCGGTGGGACTCCTCCTTGATAAAGTCTGAAGCCGTAAATCTGCTCAGCCTTGATCCTATCCATAAACTCCCAAGAGATATCTTTGTTGGCCATGATTTCCCGATTGACTTCGAGTTCAATTTCCCTGATCTCATCCTCGCTCGGTCTCTTGTAGTGCGTGACATCCAATCTCGCCTTCTGCCATTCTTTTCTTGCTCCAGCCTGCCATACATGCTTTCCCAACTTATTTTGCAAAACGTAGAGCAACAGATGAGTTGCCGAATGATGTCTCATGTGTCTTAATCTTCTGTCCCTATCTATGAAGCCTTTAACTTTATCACCCACGCTGAGCTTTCCGTTAATCTTGTGAAGGATTACGCCGTCTTCTTCGAGGACGTCAATAACATCGATTTTCCTTCCGTTCACCATCAGATATCCCGTATCGTTATCCTGTCCACCACTTTCCGGATAGAAGGCTGTTCTGTTAAGGATTGCGTAATCCCCTTCAATCCCGATAACTTCGGCTTCGAATTCGAGCAGTTTTGAGTTATAATAAAGCTTTTCGGTTGGAGGATAATCCTTTTCAAGAAGCTTTACCCTTTCTCTCCTTTCAGCTTTAGAGTGTCTTGAGGCAAGCTCGGCATAGAAGTCTTCGGGCATTTCCACTTCTATTCCCCTTTTCTTAGCGAGATCTATAGCAATTTCCGGGGGTATTCCATGGGAATCGTAGAACTCGATAAGGTCGTCTTTTTCGATCTTTTTCTTCTTTTCAATAGTCCTTTCGACTAAGGAAATACCCTTGCTCATGGTTTCTCGGAATCTCTTTTCTTCAAGCTCTAAAATCTCTTGGATCGTTTCGAGGGGAACGTCAAATTCGAATTCTTTTAGGATTTTCCTGTGAAGGCTGACCAGATCGAAGAGTTTCAGGCTTAGTCCGATCTCATCCGACATTCTTAATGCCCTTCGAATCATCAATCTAACGAGGTATCCCGATCCGGCATTCGAGGGGACGAGGGCATCTCCGAGCATGAATAAAATGCATCTCGTATGATCTGCGAGGGCGTATACCTTTTCAAGGGGATTGACAATCCTTTCGAGTTGATCAACGGTAATCCCAAATTTATTGGCTATACTCTTTCTCAATTCGTATAGCTTTTCACCCCTCAGGCTACCGAGGACTCCCGCGAGTTTAGAGCTTTCTGCTATTATCTCCTGAATGCGGTCGTCATCTCTTGAGAATCTGACGTTACTGTTCTCCAATATCGCGTCGATGACCTCTGGAAATATCGCATCGTAGACTGTGGGGGTTCCCTGAGATGCCCAAACAAATCTTTCCAGCCCGTATCCCGTATCAACGATGTAGTTATCCATCTTCCTGTATCTAACACCCTTTATCTCGATATCTCCTTCGGGGTGCTCCTTAAGGTTCATAAAAACTAGGGTTGCGAGCTCCAATCCGCCGACTATGGCTTCCAAGCAAGGGCCCGCGTTTCCTCCTCCAGCCCAAGGCTCCTCTTTGTAGACCATATCCTCCTTCTTGACGCCAAGTTCGTTCAGAAGTTCGGTGCAATACATCACCGTCTCGTTTTTCCAGTAGATTTCTTTACCGGGATAGTTAAAAGCGTGGTGAGCCATCATTTCGAAGAGAGTCAGATGTCTCCCCGTTCTTCCCACTGAGTCAAGATCGTCCATCCTTATGCACGGTTGGGAGATCGTCAGGGGGTTTGCAGGCGGTGGAACAACTCCAGACGTGACGAAAGGCTGAAAATCAGCTATGCTTGCGATCGTCAGGTAGATGTCATCTCTCCATCTTGCGACAACAGGATAACGGTTGATTCTTTTGTGATCTCTTTTTTCGAAGAAAGACAGGTAATACTCTCTCATCTCATCGAGCTTGAACTTTTTCTTGAAAAGGGGGTTATTTATGAAAGTGTAGGTTCCACATGGAGGATCTCCACAAATCTCTCTGCTTTCATCGGCAGTCCAGAAGTGTTTTCCGCACTTTGGACACTTTTTTCTTGTAAATCCGTTTTCTTCCAAGAAAGTTATATCCAGATACTCACTCTCAAGACTCATTACGAGTAAGATGCACGGTAAAATTATAATATTTATGCTTATTTATGCTTTAATGATTCACCTTCAATAAAGGCTATCAAACTGCTCAATATCCAGTGAAGTTTAAGACATAAAAGGTGAAGGGACAATGAAAAATAATAAAAAAGCTCCCGGTATGATTTACATACTCATTTCCTTTCTTCCTTGGGTTGTTTACGGGATATTGAGTGGTATAGGAAATAAGTTAGGAATAAATAAGTTAGGAATACTAGTTTCATTGGTTATCTGTTTGCTGCTTATACTACCTCAAGTCCACAAAAGGGATTTTAATCTAATGGATATTGTCTCCCTTCTCTACTTCAGCACAGCTACAGCGTTCACATTCATTTTCAACCTGAACATATTTGTCGAGAAAAGCGGTTTTCTTGGCTACTCTGTTTTGTTTCTGATGGCATTGTTTTCCCTAATCATCAAACAACCCTACACACTTCAGATTTCGAAAAGAGACTATCCAGAAATTTACTGGAAGGAGAGATTATTTCTGGCCATTAACAACATAATCACTGGAGTCTGGGCGGTAATCTTCATAGCAAACGCAACCATATTTTTACTTCTAAATGCAACTTCCGCCGTAATCCTCTCGAACACCTTGATCGCTCTTGGTATAACATTTTCAATTGTTTTCCCTTTAAAAGCACCAGCTTATTTCGCTACAAAGGAATTCAGGAAATACGATTGGAGTGTTGATGTAACTCAAAAGCCAAAAGGGGAAAAAGAATACGATGTTATCATCGTCGGTTCTGGTATTGCAGGGCTAACTTGCGGTGCATTACTCTCAAAAAGAGGTTATAGGATTTTAGTTTTGGAGCAACATCATAAGGTTGGGGGTTACTGCTCTTCTTTTGAGAGGAAAGATTTTGTCTTTAATACGGGAGTTGAAAACGTAAGCGGACTGTGGGAAAAAGGACCGGTAACCTATCTTCTTAAGGAACTTGGCTTTGAAAAGGATGAACTTTTCACAAAGAATAGAATGAGATACATCTTTAAAGGTAAAGAGATCGATGCCAGCAACCTGGAAGAGTTCATAAAAGCTCTCTCAGAGATGTTCCCAGAAGAGAAAGAGAACATTCACGCCTTCTTTGATGAGGCTAAAAAAGCCTACGAAGAATGTTACAAAGACTTGGTTTATGGTGTTCCCTTGCCAGCTGAACTGATAGTTAAGGTTTTTGGAGCTAAGAAGCTCTTGGATTATCCTAAGGAACATCCTCATTTCTTTGACTGGATGAACAGAACATACAAGCAAAAACTTGATGAGTTTTTCACTAATGAGGATTTGAAAACTTTACTCTGTGCTTTGCTGGGTTATTTAGGAACAAAGCCAGAAGAAACGAGAGCAAGCAGTGCGCTTACCGCTGTAGTTTCATATTACCTACATGGCGGATATTTCCCTAAAAGAGGTGCACAGAGATTTGCAGATAGATTAAAGGAATTTATAGAATGCAATGGCGGTAAAGTCCTTACGAGGCATAGAGTGGATAAAATAATTGTTGAGAAAGGAGAAGTTAGGGGAGTAAGGGTTGGGAATAAAATTTTTAAGAGTCCTATTGTTGTTGCCAATGCAAATGCAAAAACAACTTTTCTGGAGCTTGTTGGAGAGGAGAATTTGGATAGAGATTTCGTTGAATACATAAAGAAGTTGAAGATGTCCCCTTCATGTTTCATGGTGTTTTTGGGAGTAGACATGGATTTATCTGGCTATCCAACAATTATTGAGAACTTAGATGAAGGCTACAGCATCGCTATAAATTCCAATGATTCAGGTTTAGCTCCTAAAGGAAAAGCATGCATTACAATATTGACTGGAGCGAACTACCGCGATTTTCCAGAAAGGGGAACAAAAGAGTATTTAGAAAAGAAGAGAGAGTTTGC
This sequence comes from uncultured Archaeoglobaceae archaeon, assembly GCA_965561205.1. Taxonomy (GTDB): domain Archaea; phylum Halobacteriota; class Archaeoglobi; order Archaeoglobales; family Archaeoglobaceae; genus Geoglobus. The sequence continues at coordinate 53,153 of CBEWZU010000001.1, forward strand.
GGAGTTTCTAATCAAGAAAGCTGAGAAAATTATTCCCAACTTAAGCAAACACATAGTCGTTCAAGATGCGGCAACGCCAAAAACATTAGAGAGATACACATCCATGCCGGAAGGAGCAATTTATGCTTTCGATCAATCGATTAATACCAAGAGACCTTATTTTAAAACGCCAATAAAAGGCTTGTATTTGGCAAGTGCTTCAACATTTCCCGGAGGAGGAATTGAAGCTGTTGTGATCTCGGGAATAATTTGTGCAAACGATATATGTAATTGGGAGAATTAAAACGTAGAGCTCCACAGTTTATGTAAGAGACAGCGATCAAAGGATAGGTTTATATAGATGATTTATCATAGAAAAATCTATGAAATGTTATCACGATCCTGCAATTGAGTGTAAGTTTAACGGTGAATGTCACAAATGCCCGATAATCGAGGCGATTATGTCAGATTATCCTCATTAACTCCTCCAAGTCCTCATCTACAGACCTTCCAAATCTTACGGGTCTGTTGTCGTGCTTATACCGGGGAACCGCGTGAATGTGGGCGGTGTATTATTTCCTGCCCCGCCAATCTTCCGATGTTGCTGACGATGTTGAATCCATCCGGATTGAATACCTTCAATCTTTGGAATCACTAATGTGTGACCCTTGCTTAGGGGATTTATGTCCAAGAACGCTATCGCCTTTTTGTTTTCGTTACGCTCTGAACATATATCTCAGCGGAATCCTTTTGCAGCAGACCTTCGTTTTGCCCTTCGCTATTCCCTTCAAAACATCGTTGTAGAATATCAGTGTCATACCGTATCCCACCGTTTCGATACGGTGAGCGTCGCTTCCCGCTATCATCGGCTTATTGAATTTTTTAGAAATTTTCCACGATAAAAAGTTACAAAAACCCGTAAGAAACTTGGCGTTAAAAACCTCAATCGCATCTACGTATCTAAAAAGCTCCAATCTTCTCACACCGTGCCTATCTATCTGAAAGGGATGGGGGATGGCAGTCAAGCCGTTTTGTTTTTTCACTTCCCAAACGCTTTCCTTTAAACTCATCCCTCTGTCGATATCCCTGCTCACCCCGTAGGCTAAGAGATGCCCGTCTGAGGTCGTTATCTCAACTCCGGGAATTATTTCGATATCAAGGTGTTCGTCTCTGACAAATTCGGCCGCCTCAAGACTTCCGTTCAGAGTGTCGTGATCTGTTACCGATAAGGCGTTTAAACCGAGCTCCAAAGCTCTTAAAACTATCCTTTTCACGTTATCTCGACCGTCGCTGTGATTTGAGTGAACATGGAGTTCAGATCTGAACATCAGAAGGTTTTTGAAAGGGCGGAAAATTAAAGCTTATGAAAGTCCTGCTCGTCACCGGGAGATTGGCCAAGAAAATGGTCAAGCAGAATTCGGGAGGCGCCGACGTCCTCGTTCTTGATATCGATGTAGCGGCTTTTATCACGGACAGGCATCTCGAAGACATTGACCTATCGGGATACGACCTTGTTCTTGTCCCGGGACTCGCAAAGGGTAACTGGAGAAGATTGGAAAAGAAAAAGGGAGTTATGATCAGACTGGGTCCTGTTCACGCTTACGATATTCCTAAAGTGATAGAGATGATTGAAAAGATAGAGCTTTCACATGAAATTCCAGCAGACAGGTTGTTGAATTTGAACAGAGAGGAGGAGCTGTTTAAACTCGTTGGCGGTTTAGATGTGGGAGTGTTTGATATAAACGGAATTCAGATAGGTGGGAACAGCAGGATGAAGATAGTCGCCGAGATTGTTGACGCCACCGAGCTTGAGAGGGACGAACTAATTCAAAGAATCGAATACTACTTGGAGAGAGGTGCGGACATAATTGATTTGGGAATTCCCATATCCTACGATCTCTCAGATGTAAAAAGAGCTGCGAAAACTGCGAGGGATTGCTGTGACGCTTTAAGCATCGACACTTTTTCGAAAAAGGCGATTGAGGTTGGTATTGCGGCTGGTGTGGACATGATTATGAGCGTTTCCTTAAAAAATTTAGAGGTTTTAGAATTAATCGAGGATCAAGTGGTTGTCGTTGTTGAGAAAAACGTTGATAAGCTGAAGCATATGGTCGAGCTTGTAAAGACAAAAACGGATAGAGTTATAGCGGATCCTGTTCTCGAAATCTTCGGGGTTTTTGAAAGTCTCTCAAGATACAAAAAGTTCAGAGAAATCGATCCTATCACGCCGATGCTATTTGGTGTGGGGAATGTAACGGAGCTTTTTGATGCAGATTCCCATGGGATCAACGCGATTATGGCTTATATCGCCGAAGAAATAGGAGCAAATCTTTTATTCACAACAGAGGCAAGTCCGAAGACAGTAAACTCGGTTAGAGAGCTAAAAATAGCGAGTTATATGAGTAAGGGATCGAAAATCAAAAAAACTCCTCCAAAAGACCTCGGATTAAGCTTGCTCATAATCAAAGAGAAAGTGAGATATCCAGAAGCTGAATTGCCAGATTGTTTGAAAGCGAGGGAGAAAAAAGAATTTATCAGAGATCCGAAGGGAGATTTCAGAATATGGCTATCTAAGGGATGGATCGTCTGCAGTCATGAAAAGGCTTGTGTTGTAGGGAGGGATGCAAAGAGCATAATAGATACCGTTTTAGATTTAGATCTTATCAGTAGACTCGATCACGCCGCTTATCTCGGAAGGGAACTGAAGAAAGCTGAAATAGCACTTAGATTGAAGAAAAATTACATCCAAGATCAGGAGTTGAATTTTGGGATATATTGAACCGATTTATGAAAACTTATCCATATAATGGCGATCCCACTGTCGTTCCTTTAATTCTTTCAGTCTTTCATACAATTCTTTGTTATCAGACGCCCTTATCCCTATTTTATAGTGAAAACGAGCGAATAGATATATGGTTCTCTCACCGTTCTCAGATTGATATTTTATTCTTAACGGTTTGTTCCACGGCCATGCTCTCTCTTCTCTTCCTTTGAAAACTTCATCGAAGCCGTAATGGACATCTGTTATATTCCTCAAGGGTATTTTTAGTTGGAATTTCTTATTCTCTTTTACATCTCTCCCATCGAAAATTAACTCCTCATTGCTAAGCTCTATAATACCTTCACATCTGTGTAAAGGTTTAAAGCCAGAAGTATGTGCCTTTAACCAGTCTAGCCAGCTTCTGTTCTTTATATCCTCCTCAAATGCCATTAATGAATTTTCCCACTTCATTTTGCCACCCCCTTTTTGATTAATGAATTTAAACTTAAAATTTTTGTTTTGTAGGTTCGCAATTTCGGACAATGCTACGGGGGTATGTGAAGTTTGTGATAGCAAATTTTGAATTTGAAAAGAGCCTCTCTGCTTATTAGACTTTGCCCGATAGAGCGACAAACTTCGAAGAGGTGAGGAGAGTTTTTGCGATGGCCTAAGCAAAAGTTGCTATCCACTCTCCAATATGATAAGTTACAACAATAACTATGATGGCAATAATTGAATGTTCTAAGATTGTTTTGTAAGGTTTTACGTTTTGCTGCTTAGCAATATAGTAACTAAATACTGCTATTAAACTCAGCCCCCATATAACACAGACGATAATTGCAGTAGAAAGTTGTAAAAACAGAACTGGGATAATGAAGGTCAATGCAAACACAAATTTAGACGAAAAAGTAGAAATTGTTGATTCCCATATCTCTTTTGTAGAATGTTTACACTCAGATTCTTCAGATATGTGGATTCCTAAGGCATCTGACATGGCATCAGCTATTGCTATTGAAAGTATACCTCCTATAACACTAAGGTCTGAATGAGTGCTGGAATGCAAACCCACAATTAAACCTAATGTTGTGATAACTCCCGATGTCAAACCAAAACTAAAACCTTTTCTTATCGAGAGTCTCATACATTACTCAAAATTAATCCATTTAAATAACTTTTTGGGTGTTTGAGCAAAAATATTACTTGACCGACACGGTTCTTGTTGTTATTGTTCTTCTGTCTCGGAAAGCCATTTTTAGCACGATCTCAGAAAAGATTTAAGCTTTACAACTACTCCAATCCTAAGCCAGCATAATCATCAAAATCGGCCTGTTTAAAAAACGAACACCGCAGCGGCAACAACCGTTGTGTATTCCTTGACCTCAGCTATTTTTGTGATATTGAAAGTCTTAGCTGGCTTTATTCCGAAAGCTGTTTCAAGCATATAGGCGGCGTTTTCTTCCGCTTTTTTTCCGACATCTTCTCCGTTCCATTCACCGTGATATTCAGTTAGATACCCGTGCAGAGCTGGATCCGATGGGATGGCGGCACCTATACTTGCGAAGATCTTTTTTCCCTCTTTGTTGCTCGTCTCCCTCGCCATAACACAGAAGACGATTTGACCGGGATGAAGCTCCCTCATTCCCTCCTCTACATCTATGATTTCGCATTGGGGAGGGAAGATGCTGCTTACAGGAACGAGATTGAATCTCTCTATCCCAGCATCTCTCAGGGCAAGCTCAAAGCTTACCAATGCATCTTCATGTCTACCAATACCGCTAACAAAGAATACTTTTTTGGGAACAAGTAACTTGTTCTGATTGAGAACTACCGATCCCACTCCGTGAAATCCGTTTACTCTGTTTTCTGTGTTCACGTTTAAAGCTATTGGGAAGGTTATATAAGTTTTGCCAGACAAAGAAATCACATTATAAATTGTGAACAATCGATAGATTTTTAAACAATTAATACTGAATAATATTTGTGCAAAAATTTAATATCAGATAATATTTGGGTGATTGCAATGAAAAGTTGGATGGTTTACTGGGAGGATGATTGCAGCAGACTGATCAAGGAGCCAGTTGAAATCGGATCTTTCAGGTATAAGATTTCCCCGATGGCAGCATGGCAACCCATAATCGCAGATGAAGACAAGACTGTCGAAAGGGGTAAACTCGAGATTGTTAAGATAAAAAAGATAGCTCTACCTGAGAACACAATGGTATCCAATTTAAAACTTCTCAGAAATGAGCTCGGTGTTCTCATCACGCTATGCAGATTTGGAAAACCCTTTTTGGTTGAGGAGAAGAAGGAATTTAATAAAGCCGTTTTCCTTCCAATTCATGATGGAGATATTCGAAAAGGAGATTTACTGGGAGTTTTGAAAGTTTATTTCGTTGAAATTGATGGTAGAAAACCTACGGAAAAAATTCCCGAAGGTGAGAGGAGAGCAAATCTCGTTTACTTTAGAGATGGTAAAGTTATTAGAGAAGAGGTGGAAATTAAAAATTACAAGTATATCCAGACTTTTGTTTACGAATACGTTCCAATAATAGCCGCAACAGAATTGGAAGTCAAGAAAGGAAGCATATACACCATAGACGTTGAAGAGATAAAAATACCGAGTAACACCATACTCGATTCGCTTTACATTATGAGAAACGCCCTTGGGGATGTTTTGGATGTTAAGTTGCGGGAAGGTTTCAGAAAAGTTGAAGATCCAAAAACGATTTCGAAAGCGATTTTTGTTGCTGTCAGAGATGGTAGAATAGAGGAAGGCGACCTGTTAGGCGTTGCTTCAATCCACCATGTCGCTCTTAAGAGGTTTGCTCCAGAACTATTGAAGAAAGAAGTGAAAGCGAAAATTGTCTACACAGACAACGGTAACATTTACCGAGAGACTATCAACATCGCTCCTTACGGTCATGAGGGAACACCGAATGGGAAGTGGGAACTCTTAATAGCTGACGAAAATAAAACCGTCAAAAGGGGAGAGTTCACACTGATAAAGGTGGAAGATATCACCCTTGACCCAAAAACGGTTGTTTCACCCCTGTTCGTTATGAGACACGGACTCGGTGCCGTGATGGATGTTTACGGAACTGGAAAACCAAAAAGGATAGAGGATCCTCAAAAGATTACATATGCATTATTCTTCCCGATCTTTGACGGTGTTATAAAGAGAGGCGAGATGATAGGTGTTCTAAAAATCCACAGTGTTGAAGTGAAAACGAGTGAGAAGCTTGTTGAGACTTTAAAGAAGCTTGCCAGCACTCTATCTCTGAATATGGACAAGGTTGTTGAGCATCCGGATTGGCCTTTCCTATGGCGTTAGCGGTGCATCCGTGATCAGCTCCCCCTTCAAACATAACTTCCAAATTTTTTTACATTCGCACTCTGTTTTGAAAACCCCCTTATCTTGGGTTAAAGAGAACTCTTTTATCTCCTTCGCAACCTGATTATCGCACTTAAAGCAGTTGTGGGGGCCTCTAATCTTTCCAGCGGCTACGGGATCACAAATAATCTCCACATTAGCCTTCTTTAAAATCTCGACAGCACTCCAAAGCCATGGGGGTCTGTAAGCTCCCAGCTTCCACAATCTTTCAACCAAAGTTCTTTTATGGATTGTCATAAGGTTAAGAGATATTATATCGGAATGGGGTTGAACATCTTCTATTGATTTGAGAACGTCATCAATAGCCTCCTTTTCTGAAAGCAGGGGAGGCTTAAGCAGAAGATAAACCTTCACTCTCCCCACTTCTCTGAGTATTTTTGAGGCTTCAACAAAATCGTTAAAAGTGAATCCTTTATTTATGAGCTTTTCTCTGTAATAATCGTTGCTCGTTTCGACTCCAATCCCCACTTCCACTTCAATTCCCGCCTCTTGAATCTCCCTTGCTGTGTCTTCGCTAATGAATTCGGGTCTGCTCTCGACTATCAGCTTTTTGAAACCCTTTCTCCTTAATTTATCGTAAATTCTTTTTCTCAAGTCTTTATTCAGTTCATTATCATCAAAAAAGCTACCCGAAGTAAATATCTTAATTAAATCAGCTTTCTTCTTTTCTAATAATCTGTCAAGCTCCGTTTCGATATACTTTGGAGTTGCGTCTCTTTTTGCTTCCAGATAGTAGCTACACATGTAGCACTTTCCCCAAGAACAACCTCTCGTTGGTAAGATCAATGTCAGACAATCCACAATTTGTCCGTTATATCTCTCCTTTTCTATCCATGCTTTCAGTAGAGCCACCTCCTTCTTTTTATTTTACTTCCATAATACAATCCGAATGCAAGTCCACCGAGATGAGCGACGTAGGCAACCCCCGTGAAGATGGAGAAGGGTGTCATCAGCAAATTGTATACGGCAAACAACACTATGGCTGTTCTTATGTCAACCGGGACGACAAAAAACAAAAGAACCCTTATTTCCGGAGCTATCACGGCAAGAGTTCCCATAACACCGTATATTGCCCCAGAAGCTCCAACTGCTGGAGCTAAATTGTTAGTTGCGTATGCGAAAAGGATGTAGCAGAGGTTTCCGACAATCCCCGAGAGCAGAAATATTTTCAGGTAATCTTTCCCGCCAACCCTCCTTTCAAGCTCCGTTCCGAAGAAAAACAGAACGATCGCATTCACGATATAGTGGTCAAAGGAACCGTGCATGAATAAGCTCGTTATTAGCTGCCATGGCATGTAGTAGAATCTTGTAGGATACAGTGCAAAAAGTCTAAAGAAAGTATCCGAAATTATTGAAAGGACAAAAAATACTGTAATTATCCCAAGTATAACGTTGTTGTATCCATAAATTTCGAAAATACCTCTCTTCGGTTTGATTGTTTCAACCCTCTGCGGAATATCTCTCTTCACACGGACGGGTATATCATAAAGACCATCACATCCGTGTTTTTCGGGTAGTCTATGGTCGGAGCAGAACGTCCCTCCGCAATATGGACATTTGTAAGGTAAATCCTCTTCCCTACCACATACATCGCATTTTGCCACTCTCTTTCGTTTATTTTTAGCTATTTTAATTTTTCTCAAAAAACATATACAGAGCAAGGTCACCTATCAAAATCAGCTAAAATTTATAGCTGATCAGATCTACCTTTCCTTTGCGAATAATTTTTGGAAAAATCATGAGGATGAAAGTATCAAGTAGGCTATGACCTAAAGAAAAATTTATTAAGTATTTCATAATATGAAATTCATGAACCGTGTAGTCCATGTAATTGCGGTCGGAATGAACAAGGAGAGAATAATGGAAAGCATAAAAATGAGCGGATATCCAATACAGAAAGCCTATTTGGCTTTACCAAAAGAGGAGGAGTATCAAGAGATTGCAGAGAATATTGAAAAGGCTCTGAGCGTCTTAATAGAGATAGATAAGATCTACATAGATGAATACGATGTCTACGGATCGGCAATCGAGATACTGAAAGCTGTGAAAAAGGAAAAGGAGGAGGGTTCTGAGATCTACATAAATGCAAGCGATGCCCCAAGAACTCTAACAATATCTTGCTACATTGTGGCTCAGTTACTCAACGGCAAACTTTACATTGCATTACCGAAGTATGAGAATGGGAAGGAGGTGGGAATAACAAAAGTCGTAGAGATACAGGTTCCACCGCTAAAGAAAATGAGCGAAGACAAGCTTAAGATCCTGAAAGTAATCGATGAGAACGGTGGAGAAGTCGAATCAATAAACAGCCTGATAAAGCTCATAGAGGGCAAGTTGGAGAAGCATAAAGCGTATATGGCTCAGAGAGCTAAGATGAGTTACCATCTTAAGGGACTTGAAAAGGATGGTCTGGTTGAAACGAAAAGGGAAGGCAAGAACGTCAGGATAAAACTTACTCCCCTCGGAAAAGCGTTCTGCATTATTTACTGAAAAAGTCAAAGAGCGTTACCTTTTTCTTTTTTGTTTTTTTGAGGAGATCTTTTATTTTCCTGAAATCCTCCTCAATAACCTTTTTTAGGGGAGGTTTGTAAAGTCCCGCCGCCGGATGGTATGTTGCTATCAAGTATTTTCCGTTCTTTTCTCTGATTTTTCCTCTCTCTTTACTGATTGTCGTGAAGGGTATTCTGAAGTGATCAAACACCGTTTTCGCAGCAAACCTTCCCAAGCAGACTATCACCTTCGGATTTATCTCTTCAATCTGTTTTAAAAGGTAAGGAAAGCAAGCTCTTATCTCTTCCTCCGTTGGATCCCGATTGTTTGGAGGTCTGCACTTCAGAACATTCGTTATGAATATGTCCTCCCTTCTAAGCTGTAATGTGTTCTCAATCAAATCTGTCAGCAGTTTTCCAGCGTTTCCGACAAAAGGTCTTCCCTTTTCATCCTCATCTCTTCCGGGAGCTTCACCGATGAACATGATCTCCGCATTCTCTTTACCCTCACCGGGAACGTAATTTTTCTTTGATTTCCAGAGGGGGCATTTTCTGCACGATCTGATCTCTTTTTCGATTCCTTCGAGACTCATTTATCGGACTAAATTTTTGAAAAGAAAAAATTTACTAAAACCTTAGGACTCTTGCGGTAACGGTCACGGGATCCCATATCGGAGTGAATGGCGGAGCGTAAACGAGGTCTGAGAAGAAAACATCCCTTGTTGTAAAGCTGGCTTGAATGGCGAGGGCGAAAACGTTGATCCTCATCGCAACGTCTTCGTATCCGACAATTTGGGCACCCAGCATCCTGTTGGTATCCGCATCCTTAACGGCTTTTATGTAGATTTTCTTTGAGCCGGGATAGTAGGGGACTTTCGTGTGGGCTTCGATAAAAGTGGATTTCACGTTAAATCCCTCGGCTTTTGCTTCCCGTTCCGTTAGTCCTGTTTTTCCGATTTCCAAATCGTAAAATTTTGTTATCTGGGATCCTACAATTCCGGGGAATTCAAGCCTCTGACCGCTTATATTTACGCCAGCCACGTATCCCATTTTATTTGCCGTTGGAGCTAACGGAATCCATACGTTCTTTCCCGTCAAGAGATGTTTTGCTTCAGCACAGTCCCCAGCCGCATAAACGTTTTCGACTGAGGTCTCCATGAACTCGTTTGTCTTTATGGCTCCGCTTTCACCCAACTCAACTCCGATCTCTTTGGCAAGCTTGACGTTCGGCTTAACACCGGTAGCTAAGATTACGAGATCCGCTCTATATTCGTTTTTGTCGGTGATTACCTTTTCAGCTTTATCCTTTCCCTCAATGGCTACAACATTTTCGGCTTTGTAATCTACTTTTTTCTCAACTTCCCTTTTTATTATCTCACCGATCTCTCTATCAAACCTCGGCAGAGGATAATCGTATTTCCCAATAAGAGTTACCCTCTTTCCAATCGTTGTGAGAGCTTCAGCCATCTCTATGCCGATGTATCCAGCCCCCACGATCACAACGTTTTCCGCATTAGCTGCGGCTCTTTTGATTTTATCCACAATTGGGGGTAAATCAATCGTAAAAACATTATTCAAATCAACTCCATCTATCGGAGGTATTCTCGGAGATGCTCCAGTAGCGATTAGAATCTTATCCCATTCGTATTCTTTTTCTTTGCCCTCTTCGTTGACGATTATGGAACCTCTTTTGGCTCTTACGACCTTGGCATTTAGATGAACATCTATCCCCCTCTTTTTCACAAAGAACTCGGGCTTGTAATACATAAGTCTCTCGCTCGAAAAATCGAACTCAATTGCGTAGGGAATTCCGCAGGGTGCATGACTGACAAAGGAAGACGCCTCGAAGACTTTGACATTCCAATCTGGCTTTAATGCTTTAATTCTTGATGCTGCTGTCATTCCAGCCGCTCCACCACCTACAATTACCACTTCCATAATATTGGATTGTGGTTAAAAATTATAATTATTATGTTGTTTCTTTCACCTCCTTGTCTTGTTCATCGGCTCTTTTCGATACGAATTCATAAACGATTCCGTCAGCTTTCACTTGAAATACATCGCCTTTCACCGTTTTTGTGTGAATAACCGGTTTATCTGTGAGCATGAAAATCTTTTTCAAATCTTCAAAACTCTTTAGCTTAACTTTGTTACCTTCAACATATCCATCTACAACGAATGGAAACCTCTTTTTTCGATTTATCTTAGCTTTTAAGTTACGGTAATTCATCGGCAGAATTACCGAAAGAATACCAAATGTGATCAGAGGAAATGCAATCCGTGAAGCGTTTACACTCAGTTTACCTCCAATTATTTTGTTTTCAACGATACTTGAATTCGAATAAGTCTTTCTATCAACCTTTTCAACATTCGTGAAATAAGTTAAATCATAATCGTTCGCTAATCCGATATCGTGTTTGAAGCTTGTTTTTTCGGTCTTCGCGTTGAAAACTATGCTCAAATCTCTTGACAGTCTGTTAACTTTAAGTTCACTCTTGATTTCTCCAAATCTTGAGTTCAGTTTTGATAGATTTATAATAAAGCTCTCCTCAACTCTTCCCCTGAACTTCCCGGAGGCTTCGTTAAGTTTTTCACTCCATAGAATGATTTTATCATTTCCTTTCTTGACGAAATAGACACAGTTCAAAAATAGAGTGTAATTTCCGGAGAGATTATCGTTAATGCTGTAAGTGTATACACCATGTATTTCTCTGATGAGATTGCTTGGATAGTATTTCAATTCCGTCTTGTCCCCGTAAATACTGTTATTCTTAAGCAAAGCGTAATTTTTGAATACCCCTTTTTGAATTAGTGTAGTTCTCCCCGTAACTATTTCTCTTTCCGACGGAGTAGTATAAGCCATTACCGAAACCGTTATCGATATAGCCATTAAAACCAGTAGAACCAGATTTACAATTTTTTTCTTCATCAGCCATCACCCATTGCCCTTACATATATCGGGTTACTCTTAATCCCTAGCTCGATTATTTCAGCACCGTCGTTCAAACTGTAATATCCTTCTGATGTGAACTCCTGTTTTCCAGCGGGATTCTTAGTTGTGTAGATAGTGACGTCTAAATATTCCTCGTCGGTAACCTTCACATACCACATTACATGCTTAGCTTTTCCAGTTTGAGTTATCAAATAGTTGCCTGATGACGCAGAGATAGAGGCAATTTCAAACTCTCCGGGTATTGTATCCTTTATCGTGTAGTTCTTGGCGTCTCCATAAGACTTCACAAGTATTCTGAAAGTCCAAAACTCTTTAGTTTTTAAAGGAACCGTAGTATTCCCTTTGAGAAGTATTTTCTCTATTTCAGCTTTCGAGCATACAACATGAACACTGCAGGTTCTGAGAGTGGCTGATCCACCATCCCATACGGCGTAGACATTTATTGGTATTTCGTGGTCTCCTTGATCACCATTGTAAGTTGCCGTTATCATTTCAGAGTCTCCATCTGAAATATACGTCGGATTGGAAAACGTGAGCATATCCTGTGGGGAGGATAAGTAGAATTCAGCGTCTTTTCCCAAATTGTTTGTTATCATCATAGAATAAAAACTATCACCTTTATTCAAATAATGAACAGTATCTTGACACGTAAATGCAATGTAAGAGCTGTTATTATCAGCTATGTTGACTATAATGTTTCTTCCTCCATAAAACTCTTTAATATGTCCACTCGATCCCAGAAGTGTTATCAGACATAATGCAAAGATCAAAATGTGCTTGTATTTTACCATATGAATCTCCTCTTAATTTTTATTCTTACAAAATCTTCCTCATCGGATCCCGTAAGTAAATATACCCCGGCTAAAATCGCCGCAATTTCCAAAGTTAAGGCTGTTAGGGGGAGATATTTGCTTACCTTCCACATACTTTTTATAACATCGGGTGGGAGTATTGAGGGATAAGCGTAAACGTCAATTAACTCGTAATAAACCCTCGTATCTGAGGGAACTTTTACATGAACATTAACGTAGCGTTCTTCTCTACCTTGAAGAGTAAAGCTTGAACTATCTAAGGTTATCCTATCACTTTTTGGAGAGAGAATAAATGTTGTTGGATAGAATCCCCTATTCTTTATCGTAATCTTCCTTACAAATTCCAAATTTGGAAGATACCAACCCTCCTGCTGATTTCCGGCTTTTGTCGATACGTAGTTAAAGCTTACAGTTCCCCAAGTCGCAACAACGGAAATTACGAACATGGTGATGAGCACCGCTGATACGACAGAGTAGATAGTTTTATACTTAACTAATATAACTTTCTTCTTCTTTTTATTCGTTTTCCCACTACTATCTCTTGTCATAAGAATGCATCCCAAAGATATTACAGCTACCGCTACAAACACATTTGAAGCCTGTTTCGATATTTCTTGGAGGTAGATCCCTACCATCGGAATTTTCAGGGGTTTATCGAATATTGTTACGACAACTCCCGCGATATCTTCTTTCTTAATAGGTTTCCCGTTATCCTGCTGATCCGTAGCTATGTTGTTATCACCTTTGGTTATGTATCCATCCTCTGTTTCAGCGTAAATTCTGTGAACTGTCCAACGATCTCTCAATTTGAAAACAACTATATCCCCGACTTTACCCTTTGCCAGCGGGTTTATTATAAAAAGATCACCTTTTTCAAGCGTCGGAGACATGCTTTCGGAGGTTACGTAGGATAGTAGGACGGGTCTATCGAGCAGGTAACCGGCTATCGAGGTTAGCATAAATATCAGCATTGCCAAGGTCAGAATGTTGCTCAGGATGTTGCCGATCATTTGCATTCACCTTCGTAGACAAAAACACTGTAAGGAATCTCTTCGACTCCGAGTTCGCTCAAAGATGTATTTATTACAATTCCAACGGATCTGCTTTCGTTATCATGCAATGTGATGTTTACGGTTCTGGAAACTGTGCCTCCTTTCAAATAAAAGCTTAATTTATCACTTTTCGAAACCAAGCTCACGCAAACTGTATCTAATCCAGTTTTGGAGGCATTATTCTTGACTGTTATAGCGTCGTCAAAAGAATACACTGTTTCCAAACTAACTCCATCTCCGTATCCCGGATAATTTGGATTGTTCGTGCTTATATCTATCTTTAGATCTGTTGCATAAGGCGGTTCCAAGCTTAGATCTATCGCAACATCTGATACAGCGGAAATAACGGGAGTTTTTATACTAACTAATACGAATAACAATACAACAAAAAAAACCATGAAGATCTTAGAATTTCTCATTTTCAACCCTTAAAAAAATATATTTAGGGATGCTTGCCGTTATGAGCAAGCACCCGCTTGGGCTGAAATACTCATTGTAGCTTGGTGCCCGCCTAAGCTTTCGCATGTGTTGTCGAACACGAATCCTATCGGAACGGGACTATCGTGATAGACTGTGAATTGTATGGATGTATCCGGTCCCGCTGTAGGACTGTCGTAATCACCTGCAAATATTTTGAGTCCACCGCTGTTCTGAATAGCTATGTGGACACATATTGGGAAGTCGGTTTCGTTATTCTCCCAAAGGTCGTTGCTTACGTTGAACATCTCCTCAAAGACGTATGTCGTGTTATGGCTCATTCCGTCTCCGTATCCCGGATAATTCGGATTGTTTGGACTGATCTCGATTGTAAGTTTACCGTTGTTCAGATACGCATAAGGCTGGATAGGATCGAGGTCTATGAGCTCGCTATCATCACTCGTTATGTTAACCGTCACAGTTCTGTCCGCTTCGTAGTATCTGAACGTTGCTCCAGCTCCCATTGCGAGAACGATTCCCGCAAGCAAGAGCAAAACTCCCAACAACTTTTTCATACTATATCACCTCTATTGACCGCAATTACTCAATTCCGATGGCTCAGTTCCGAGTCTGTAAGCTTTCACAGTCATTTTTGCGTTCCAGACGTCTCCAGGACTGTCACCGTCAGCACTTAGATCGATTCCTATGCTCTTCTTTTCTCCCGGATGTAGTGTAAAGCAGACGTCATCTCTTGCACTATCCGATGCCGTTGCCAGTGCTCCACCATCAACCGCATACACTCCGCCCTGATGGCTGTAGAACTCTACATTGGTTTCACTTGACGTAATTCTTACAACTATGGTAACGTTTTCCCAAAGGTCGTTGCTTACATTAAAGACCTCGTTGAAATTGTATTCGCTTGCTGGGCTAATTCCGTCTCCGTATCCCGGATAGTTCGGATTGTTCGGCGAGAAGTCTACAACGAGTTCCCCGTTGCTTGCTATGTATGCGTAGGGCTGGACTGGTTCGAGATCGATTAGTTCGGCGTCGTCGGTTGTTATGTTCCAGTGGACGCTCCTACTTGCATTGTAGTCACTGAACGTTGCTCCCACTCCGAGGATTATGGCTAAGGTAGCCAAAATCCCTACAATTCCAAATTTCAAATTTCCCATTTCTTTTCAACTCCTTACACCTTTTTCTGGATAAATTCTTGAAATTTAAGATATTAAGTTAATTTGTTATTATCATCTTTTCATGAAACTACTGTTAAAACTCTCTAAAAACTTAAGCAAATCCTCAAAAAGCTTTGAATGGACGATCATAACGAGATCCCTTTCGAGTTCGATGAAACCTTCTCTCCTAAGCTTTGGTATATGAGTCTGAATTAAACTGATGTAAACGCTCTTTCTGTGCTTTGACGTCGTATCTTTCTCTTGAATGCATATGTACTCGGCTATTTCACCTACGTAGGCTTTCCCACCGTTCCTCAGTAGAAATATAATCATTAATGTTCTTCTTTCATTTCCCAATATTTGAGATAAATTTGACATTAACTATATAGTTAGTCTCATACTATTTAGTTAATTCGTTTGTCTAAAAATACTATTGTTATTCTAATCATCATAATTGTTTTTAATCTTAATTTTTGAAATTTCTTTGTCGAAATCATATTTCGGAAAGTGTGCGCACCGCCAATTCCCCATTACTTTCGAGATCTATCGAGTAGTTATCCCAAAAGACACACGTTCCAAAAACGACGATCTTACCACCGCTAATTTCCTCTTCAGATGAGAAAACACCTTTATCACTTTTTATTATCGGATTTCCTCCAAGAACTCTTGAAGAACATGGCATTACAACGTTTTTGTTGTTCCATTTCGCAATCGGATAGTATATGTCTCCGATATTGTTTTTCTCGTCGGTTATCACATCCTTCGCCAATTTGATTTGAGAATTCAGCCTCTTCAAAACGACATTGATAACCTCTGAAACATTATCGAAGTTATTGTAGTATGATGTGAACACGACCTTTTTCCCTTTTTTGAGCCAACTTTTTATTCTATTTATCTCCCTAATTTTAAATCTCACTTCAGGATAATTAAAAACGATAATATCGTATTCCTGCAATTTGTAAAAGGAGCTGACACAATCCACCCTTATCCCATTCTCTAAACAGAGCTTCTTAAGTCTACTGAAATAGTAATAATCATCTATTAAAAACTCGCTGTGACTCGCACTCCACCCCACTTTCATGAAAGGGGTGAGAAGAGGAATATTAAAAAATTTTATGACAAGATCTTTCTCGCAATTAATAATTTCATAATCTCGGTGGCACCTTCGGCAATGTCGAGGATCTTGGCATCTCTGTATGCCATCTCGACTGGATTCCCGATTAAGAGTCCATGACCTCCGTAAATCTCGACAGCGACATCAGCGGCTCTTTTTGCGACTTCCGCCGCTTTTAGCTTGCAAACCGCTCCGGAATAGTTGGCGTCCTCCAGATCTTTTACGCAACCGTATATTAACCTCCTCAGAGCTTCAATATCCGCTGCGATCTCAGCGAGCATAAACTGGACTGCCTGAAGATCCGCCAAAACACCTCCAAAGGCTTTTCTTGTCTTTGCCCTTTCGATAGCTAAATTCAGACATCTTTCGGCGATACCGAGACCCATTGCTGCAAACGGGATTCTGTTGGGTGCTAACGTTCCGAGGGCGACTCTTAATCCCTTGCCCTCACCCACGAGAACGTTATCAGCCGGCACCTCAACATCCTTGAAGTTAATGGAAGCCAAGCCACTACCGCGCATTCCAGAAATTTCTATCTTTCGAGTTTCAATTCCATCGCACTTTTCCACAATAAACGCTGTTAAGCCTTTAGCACCTTCTCCAGTCCTTCCAATTACGACAAAGTAATCCGAATACATACCGTTTGTTATGAGCATTTTACTACCGTTTAGGATGTATCCATCCTTGGTTTTTTCGGCTTTGAGGCTAATAGCTCCTGTAACATCGCTGCCCCCAGCTCCCTCTGTTATAGCAATTGTGGCAAAAGATTCGGTCAATTTAGGTAAAAATCTCTTCTTCTGTTCTTCATTTCCGAACATTCTTATGCTGTCGACAGCCATGTTATGAACAACTATGCTGTGGGCAACTCCCGCAGAAATCTTTCCAAGCTCTTCGGCAACTAAACAAGCCTCGTAGTAATCTTTACCCAAGCCACCAAATTCTTCCGGGATTATTAGCCCAAGAATCTTGGATTTTTTTATCTCATCCAACAGCTCACCCATATCGTTATTCTTATCGATTTTCCAAGCTTCTTTTGAAACCTTTTCTTTCAGACTTTCAAGAATCTCCATCATAGCACTAATTAACTTATCGAAATTATAAATATTGTTCTGCTGGGCTAAAAATGACAAAAAATGACAAAAATAGAAAAGATTATTAATGGTGATATTTATATTATTTACCATGAACGCAATCGTTTCCAAGAAGGATGAAGGCGAGGTTATCCTGAAGGATGGTGTTAAATACACTGTCAAAGCAAAAACTGACAAGTTACTTGTTATCCTCGCCGAATTGGATGTTGGTGCCGAAACCGCTGTTCACAAGCATGCTGGTGAGGAATTTAGATTTGTTTTAGACGGAAAAATAGAATGTGACATAGGTGGAACCGTCTACCGACTTGAAGCGGGCGAGTCCATATTGCATCCCTCTGATGTTCCCCATAAAATAAGAAATGTTGGAAACGAAAAGGCTGTCTATCTAACAGTGGGAACTCCTCCAACGTTTGTCTAAGCAAAAAAATTAAATAGGAGATATATATTTTATCTGCCAGAAACAGTATGAGGGGCAGATCCAACTTGAAGGGCAAAAGGGTATACGATGGGCTTGATGATTTGAAACCTGTAAGTGATAAGGAATTGGAAGAGCTTCTGAATACCCCTCGAAAAAAGTATAGAAAACCAAAGATCAGGTATTAACAGCAACTTTTTTATTTTATTTTATTTCTTTCACTTCATGTTCAGGATAATTCCTGCAGTTGACATCAAAAACGGTAGATGCATTCAGCTTCAACAGGGCGATGAGAGAAAAAAGATCGTTGAAATAGATGATGTAATTGGAATTGCAAGGAAATGGGTTGAAACTGGAGCAAAGATGCTTCATATAATCGATCTTGATGGGACTTTTAAAGGAAGATTAACTCACGAAGATATAATTTTAAAGATAGCTAAATTCGCGAAAGTTCAGGTGGGTGGAGGGATTAGATCCCCAGAAATCGCCGAAAATCTGCTAAAAAAAGGTGTTAACAAAATCATCATCGGAACTTTAGCTGTGAAAGATCCTGAAAGCGTTAGAGAACTCACGGAAAAAAATCCTAAAAGAATCATAATCGCAATAGATTCAAAGGGTGGAGAAGTTGTTGTGAAGGGCTGGAAGGAGGGGACTGGAATGAATCCGATAAATCTCGCAAAGTTGTATGAGGACTGTGAGGTTGAATTCCTCTATACAAACGTCGACGTTGAAGGATTAATGAGAGGAATAGATTACGATACTGTCAAAGCCGTTGTAAAGAGCGTGAAAAAACCCGTTATCGTAGCGGGAGGAATAACAACAATCGACGATGTTGTAAAAATAAAGGATGCCGGTGCCGCCGGTGTCGTCATCGGTAGTTCCCTTTACACCGGTAAGTTAAGACTTGAAGATCTATTAAAGCTGGAGGATGAATCATGAAGGGAAAATGCATTAGAAAAACAAAAGAAGTTTTTGTAGAAGTTGAAGTAAATCTAAGAGAAAGAGAGATTGAAATAGATACGGGAATTGGATTTCTCGATCACATGCTTGAAACCTTTGCCATCCACAGCGGAATCGGGCTGAAAATCAAAGCGGAGGGAGATCTAAAAGTCGATGAGCATCACACAATTGAGGATGTTGCAATAGCCTTGGGAAGAGCCTTTAATGAAGCTGTTGAAAAGAAGGGCATAAACAGATTCGGTGATGCGATCGTTCCAATGGACGAAAGCGTTGCGATATGCGGCGTGGACCTGAGCGGCAGAGGTGTCTTCACGTTCGAAGGAGAGTTCGGTGACACAACCGTAAAGGGCGAGAATATCTTCCATTTCTTCGATTCTTTTTGCAGAAACTCCGGAATAAACGTTTACTTAAACGTTAAGGGATTTAATTCACATCACAAAATTGAAGCATCTTTTAAAGCCCTTGCAAAAGCTTTGAGAGAAGCTTTACAGAAAGTAGACGACGATGTGAGGAGTGCGAAGGGTTTGCTCGAATAAAAGATAAGAAATCACTCAATTTTTATAACCTTTCTTTCTTTGGCCGCTGTCTTTGGCAGTTCTATCTCAAGAACACCGTTATTGTATCTTGCTTTGATTTTTTCAATATCAACCTCGACTGGCAGTGTTACCCTTCTGTATACCTCTCCGAATCTCCTCTCCTGTCTTATGTAGTTTCTGCCTTTCTCCTCAACTTCCTCTTTTCTCTGAGCTCTTATAACAAGGTCTCCGTCTTCGATAAAGATCTCGATATCCTCCTTGTTAAAGCCCGGGAGATCCGCAACGACCCTGATTTTATCGTCCTCGTCGATGATATCGATCGGAACGGTTATCTCGGTTGTCGTTAATCTGTCGAACTCCTCAAGCAATCTAGCCATTCTTTCCTGCATTTTTCTTAACTCTTCGAACGGATCGAACAGTCTCATTTACATCACCCCCCTAACTTCTTCTTCTTAACAAATTGTTAGTGAAAATGATATATAAAATTTTCGCATCCTTTCAATACCTAACCCTCTTAGATGACTGAAAAATATGAGAGAAATACCGAGTCTAAAAGACGAGAACCTCGCTATAATCATAGCTGGAGTGACTGGTTTAAGATTCCCTACGAACTCATCAGATATTGAAATTAGCTAATAACGCTAAAACTATGCGAAATTCAATAAAAGATACTTGAAGATGTAATGAAGAGTGAAATGTATGGGAAAAGTTATAGAAGTCGTATATGAGAACGGAGTTTTCAAACCTCTTGAAAAGGTAGATTTAAAAGAGGGGGAAAGAGTAAAGGTGGAAATCAAAGAGAGTTTGGTAGATAAACTTAAAAAGTATAAGATAAAAGTGGACACCGATGTCCTGAAAGAATTTGTAGAGGAGAGAAGATAAATGTTTGTTGTGGACACATCAGTCTTCATAGATTCTATACTTGATACGATAAATCCAAAACGAAGATTGCAGAAAACTTGCTCGAAGTAATTCAAAACGCATCACTTGAAATATTAAATCCATTTTTATTTAAAGTGGAGTTAGCTGGTGTTCTTTCGAGGAAATTGCCAAAGAATCGAGTGAAGTCAATAGTTAAAGACATTTTAGAGGACGTAAGACTGATATCCAATCCAGACGATCTGGCGTTTGAAGTGGCAATAAAAACTGGTTCAAGAGCTGCTGACGCTTACTTCATAGCAACAGCAAAGCTGACGGATTCAATTTTAATTACGAATGACAAGATAATGGAGAGCAATGCCAAGAAAGCAGGTATTGAAGCCTATTACCTGATTGAAGAGTTTGATTGAGTTTTAAAAAGGATTGAAGAGATTAATAGATAGATGGTAGGATGTATGCTGTGGAGAAATGATATGAATATGTAGTGTAAAAAATTTTAGAACTCAATTGATTCTCCGATCCCTAAAATTCTACATCTTATACCTTCTTTTTCGAGGATTTCTTTGAGACCTTCGGCATTTGCCCTTTTTTCCAGTTTGTAGTGGATTGGTATTACAAGCTCCGGGTTCAATCTCTTCATCTCCATCAAATAATCATTGTAGTAGTCGGGGAAGCATGCAGTCAGAACAACTTTCGGACTACAATCAGGGAATTTCGCAGAATCTCCAGCGTGAAGCACACCGTGATATAGATAGCTCACGGATTCAACAGCTTTCCAGCACCAACTTTCAAGAACTTTAATGTCCTCAAAAGTCATCCCGGGTTTGACGGCAATTCCATCGAGTTTGTATAATTCGAGCGTGTATTGGGGTGCCAATAGCCTCTCGTATTCGATCTTTTTCAGCTTCTCAACATCTATGTGGTCTTCATGCTCATGGGTAATTAAAACGTAGTCGAATTCTCCCTCGGGCTCGGCTAAATAGTTCGGATCGATAATAACTCTTAGATCCCCCTCGATAACAACACAGGAATTCCCCAACCATGTCAGCTTCATAAAACAAATACAATCAAGAAATAAAAAAGATTATCTTAAGTTGGAACAGTAAAGGGTCATGCGAAGTGATATTGTAAAGAAAGGAATCGACCGCGTAGCCCACAGAGCTCTTTTAAAAGCTCTTGGATTAACCGATGAGGATATGGACAAGCCTTTCATCGGAATCGCAAATGCCTTCAACACGATAGTCCCCGGGCACATGTCTCTCGACAGGATAACGGAATTCGTTAAAATCGGTGTTGCTTCTGCCGGAGGTATCCCGTTTGAATTCGGTGTTATAGGTATCTGTGACGGAATCGCAATGGGTCATAAGGGTATGAGTTACGCTCTTCCGTCGAGGGAACTTATCGCCGATTCCATCGAGGCAATGGTCGAGGCTCATCAGTTTGACGGACTTGTCGTAGTCGGAAGCTGTGATAAAATCATTCCCGGGATGCTTATGGCAATTTTAAGGCTGAATATACCGGCAATAGCAGTTACCGGAGGCCCGATGATCCCAGAAAAGGTGGGTAATCAATACGTTTCGATAAAAGATGCTTTCGAAGCCGCTGGGCTGTTCAAAGCAAAAGAAATCGATGAGAGAGAATTAAAGCTCTACGAGGATTTCTGTGCACCTTACTGTGGAAGCTGTCAGGGTCTCTTCACAGCAAATACCATGCAGATTTTAACGGAAGTCATGGGATTGAGTCTACCCTACACATCCACATCACCGTGCGGCTCTTCAAGAAAGTTAAGAATTGCTAAAGAAGCCGGCAGGAGAATCGTGGAACTCGTTAGAGAGGGAATAAAGCCTTTGGATATTGTAAACGAAAGAAGTTTTGAAAACGCAATTACAATGGACATGATCATAGGCGGCTCAACAAACACAGTCCTCCACATTCCCGCGATCGCAAAAGAGGCGGAAATTCGCATAGATCTGGATTTATTCGACGAGATCAGCAGAAAAACGCCGCACCTCGTTGCTTTGGATCCCGCAAGCAAAGACATGATCATCCACCTTGACGAGAGTGGTGGTGTCCCGATGATCGTCAAAAAGGCTAAGGAGCTATTCCACAACGAGATGACAGTCAGCGGAAAAAGGCTTTATGAAATAGCAGAGGAAGCAGTTGTAAGGGGAAGAGACATAATCAGAGATCCAGCAAATCCGATTCACAAAGAGGGTGGCATAGCAATCCTTAAGGGAAATATTGCAGAAAAAGGAGCTGTTATCAAAACGGCTGCTGTCGATAAAGACATGATGATATTCGAAGGAGAAGCAAAGGTTTTCGACTCGGAACAGGAAGCTCTAAAATCGATATTAGATGGAGAAATCCAAGAGGGAGATGTCGTCGTCATAAGATACATGGGTCCAAAGGCGGCGGGAATGCCTGAGATGCTTCTGCCCACAGCGGCGATAGCGGGGATGGGTCTGAAGAGGGTAGCCCTGATAACAGACGGAAGATTTAGCGGAGCTACAAGAGGTCCCGCAATTGGTCACGTCTCTCCAGAAGCTCTGAGCGGAGGGAATATTGCCCTTATCGAAGACGGGGACGTAATATCGATAAATATTCCAGAGAGGAGACTGGATGCGAAAATCAGCAACGAGGAGCTGAAGGAGAGGAGAAAAAAGTGGAAACCGAAGGAAATCAGGCACAGAGGATATTTGGCGAAATACTCCAAGCTCGTTAAAGGAGCAGAAGAAGGAGCCGCGATGATATGAATCTTTTAAAATTATTCAAAACGGCTAAGGAATTTAAGGGAACTCCCGCGGAGCTTCAGGACAAACTAAAGAAAATCGATGACAGGGTTGTTTCGGTGGGAGACGATCTATCCTTTGTGGTGAAGCTCGATAGAGAAATTAACATAGATGAGATAATCGAAAGATTTGGCGGAAAAAAATGGAAACTTTATCCCTTCAAAAAGGCTTACAGATTTGAAAGGGGATATATCGCTGTAAACGGAAGATTTTTGAGGATAAGCAGAGATATCGATCAAGAAATCTTAACAGCTCTTCAGGAAATTTTATAAGATTAATCCTTCATCGCAATACCATGAAGCTCGTCACCTGCGGATTACCTTATGCTAACGGAAAAGCCCACATCGGGCATCTGAGGACTTACATTCCCGCGGACGTTTACGTAAGATATCAAAGGCTGAAGGGGGAGGATGTCATCTTCGTCTGTGGAAGCGATAGCCATGGGACTCCGATAGTGATAAATGCGGAGCAACAGGGATTAACACCAAAGCAGCTTGTTGATATCTACCACAGACATTTTCAAGAGATATTCAAAGCCCTCGACATTGAATTCGATTTTTACGGTAGAACGGACAGCGAATACCATCACGAGAGAACGAGAGAGATCGTCGGGAGGCTGTTGGAAAAGGGATACATCTATCCCAAAGAAATCGAACTAGCTTACTGTCCGAAATGCGATAGAGTCCTTCCAGACAGATACGTTGAGGGGATCTGTCCATACTGCGGTGAAATAGCGAGGGGAGATGAATGCGATCAGGGATGTGGGAGGCATTTGGAGCCGGGGGAGATATTAAAGCCCAAGTGTAAGATATGCGGAACTCCAGCCGTTTATCGAAAGCAGAAGCATTATTACTTCAAGCTGACGGCATTCAGGGATTTCCTCGAAAATTACATCGAGAATTTGAGGGGGACTGAGAACGCCCTTAACTACGCAAGGGAATGGATCAGAAAAGAATTGAAGGACTGGTGCATTACGAGAAATCTTGAATGGGGCGTGAAGTTCCCCTTGGATGAAAATCTTGTAGTTTACGTCTGGGTTGACGCCCCCATAGGATACATCAGTTTCACTGAGAAGGCGTGTGAGAAGCTCGGAAAGGACTGGAGGGAGATATGGATTCGGGGGAATGCGGAGATAATCCATTTCATCGGGCTGGATATAGTTTACCACCACTGCATATTCTGGCCGGCGATGCTGAAGGGAGCCGACTACGCTCTCCCGTCCGCAGTCGTTGCGAGCGGCATGGTAAAAGTAGAGGGAAAGAAGTTCTCAAAAAGCCGTGGTTACGTCGTCTGGGTTGAGGAGGACTACCTTCGCTCGGGATTTAGCCCCGACTTCCTCAGGTATTATATAATTAACTACACATCCCATCAAAAGGATCTGAACTTTTCGTGGAACGTGTTTAAAGAGAAGGTCAACAACGAACTCATAGCAACGTTGGGGAATTTCATCTACCGTGTCCTCCACTTTGCGTGGAAGAATTTCGGAAAGGTTAGAATGGAGGTTGAAGGAGAGGTGATCGAGCAGATTAGACTCGCCAAAGAGAAGATAAAAAAATCGATAGATAACTGGGAATTTAAAGAGGCGAGCGACGCATTCATGGAACTCGCATCATACGGAAATTCGTTCTTCCAGATGTCGAAACCGTGGGATCTGATAAAGGAGGATAAAGAAGCCACAGAAAGGGTCGTAGCATCGGGATTG
>CBEWZU010000002.1:0-57819 GCA_965561205.1 uncultured Archaeoglobaceae archaeon
TCATAATTTACATTCGTCTCAAAATCTTAAAAACGTTTAGGCTGACTTTTTAAATCTCCTGCGAGATACCGGATTTACACGTGGACATAACCGTTTATGCTTTCATTTGCTGAGGTCTACGATCCATTGTGGCTGACCTCCTCCCCGCCCTGAAGGGCGAGGCTTCCAGCCCGCAAGGAGTGTGAGGGTTTTACAAGACCCCTATACTCGGTCATAAACGAATTCTGGATAAACGAAACCGGAAATCTCGAAATAGTGATTAAATACACACCTCAGGACTGGTTTGAGATCGGCTTAGCAATTTCTGCTACAACATTTATTGGCTGTATTGGTTATCTATTCTATGACTGAAGAAGAGAAAAGGGAGATAGATGGGCTAAAGAGATTGAAAGAACATTACCGAAGTTAGCGGCAAAAACGAGACGAAAGTGATTTAACGATTCGAACTAACTAAATCATATGCCAAAAGTTATCGAAGTAATCTACGAAAACGGAGTATTTAAGCCCCTCGAAAAGGTTGACCTTCCCGAAGGATCAAAACTCAAGATACTGGTTGAAGATTTCAGCGAACTTGATAAGATATACGAGGACGTTAAAAAGATAACAGGAGAGATTTCTAAGGAAAAGATTCTTGAGGTGCTCGATGAGGCATGGATTTAGTTTATCTTGATTCAAGCATTATAGTAGAACTTCTACTTGGCAGTAAAGAAAGGAGGTGGAGGATAAAGTCACTTATAGCTGGTAAAAGACGTTTCACGTCAGTAATATCTTTTAACGAAGTACTTTACGTTGTTTTAGCTATAAGTGCTGAAAGACGCTACGGGAGTAGAAGTCGCAATTCTGTAAGGAAATTCGTTAGAGATTACCATGATCTCTATGTCACCCTCTACGAAAATGTGCGTCGCATTTATTTAGCCTTGGACTTAAACGTATTACACCACCCAAAGGTAGAAACCCTAAATGAATTGATCAAAAAGTACAGTCTCCTTCCAAGGGATTTGATTCACATTTTCTACCGCAATAGAAAACAACTGTACAATATTCCTAACTCTTGATGATGACTTTAGATAAATCACGGAAGGTATCGATATCATCATTATTGAATAAAGAACTTGCAATTCTAATCGAGGAGCATCTTCAGCTTGTATGATAGAACTGTAAATTACCTCCTAAGACGAAAGTGATTTAAGAGGTGATAAAAGAAATATAAATTGGTGATGCCGGTGAATGTTTCCATTGTGGAAAAAGGAGATGCTGCAAAAATACTTAAATGGTTTAAAAAGCATAAGGATGAGAAATACACCGATATACTCTAAGAAGTTGTAAAAGAATTCAGAAGGGACTCCAACCCAAGTATTTTTGGTCGGGGTTGATACGACTTTTCTCATCGACCTCTTCAGAAATGATGAAAAGGCTATTAGTGTTCTCGAAGAGCTGAGCAAAAGTGGAGAGCGTATCGCAACCACTGTTATAAACATGGCAGAACTTTATAGAGGGGCTTTTCTGCACCCTAAAACAGATGAGAAAATCGCGGAAATTGAGGAACTGAAAGATCTTCTGATAGTTTTGGACATGAGAATAGAGAATGCAAAATATTACGGTAAGATCTATGCCGAGCTAAAAAATAAGGGAAGAATGGCAAAGGATAGAGACATCTTGATTGCTTCAATATTCTTATCATTTGGTGAGAGAAAGATAATAACTCGAGATAAGAAGCATTTCAATGAAATAGAGGAGATAGAGGTAATTACTTACTGACACACTCAACCAATGTTGGCTTAACAAATTTCAACTACAACCTTCATAGGATGCATCGGCTATCTATTCTACGACTGGAGATGAGAGAAAGGATATAAATGGGCTAAAGAGATTGAAAGACGATTAAGTGAAATTCTATCAAAGTTTAAAGCAAAGGTAAAAAGATCTTAAGACGAAATTGATTTAATATTTTTGGGAGTAACTTATTTAGAGGTAAGATGACCATGAATAGAAAATGGAAAGATGCGTTAGATGAGTTTATTCGTGAATTGAGGGAGAAATATAAAGATAAAATAGATGAAATAATCATCTTTGGCTCTTATGCAAGGGGAGAAGCAAAGGAGGACAGTGATATAGATGTTCTGATAGTTGGAGACGTTAAACTTGATGAGGTTATAGATATTAGTTTTCCAATACTCTTAAAATACAATGTATATATATCTCCAATTATAATGACAAAGGATCACTATGAATTTCTAAAGTCTGAGAAGACATCACTGATGAGGAACATTTTAAGAGAAGGAGTGCGGCTATATGCCAGAGTATGAGAAATACTTGGAAAGAGCTTATGAAGCTTTAGATTCTGCAAAAATCCTCTTTGAAAATGAGAAATACAACAGTTCTATAAGCCAAGCATACTACGCAATGTTTTATGCTGCAAAAGCTCTTTTAAGTGTTAAGGATATCCATCCAAAGACTCACAGAGGAGTAATTGCTGAATTAGGCTTAGAATTCATTAATAAAGGGCTTGTAGAAGAGGTGTATGGAAAGATTATCGCGAAAGGTCTACAGCTTAGAGAACGGGCAGACTATGATATTTACTTTCAAGCTACAAAAGAAGAATCGGAGGAAATCATTAAAGATGCTGAAAAATTCATAGAAAGAATCAAAGATGCTATAGATAAAATTACAAAGATAAAATGATGAATGTTTAGGCCTCATAGGATGCAACTGTGGAGATTATCTACACTACTCAGCATAGCTATGGTGGGAATAACTTGAGTCCAAAAACGCGAATCGAAGTGATTTATCTGATCTTAGCATTTGTGATAATATCTCCTCTTTTACTTGGTAAATTTTTGTTTTTGCTTGACTACATTCCAAAGATAAATGGCTATAATGCTTTACAGCTATTCTACGGATTTACTGCACCTGTGTATGGAGACAGCTTACCGATTACTCTACTTTCTTTGTTTGATAGCTCGATAATTTCCTTGTCTTTTAAACCTCTCTTGATGTATATCACATGCTTAACATCGTAACCTCTCCTTTTTAACTCGATGTAAATAGATTTTGGAACATTCTCGTCGATTAAAAATCTTCATAACTTTACAATTCTAACGCTTTCGAGCAGATGAGACGCGTATTTTATAGCTTCCCTTATCTGCTCTTCTGTTAATTCGTATTCCTCCTTTATGTCTTCAATAGTCCAACCCTTTGCCAGTAGCTCTAAAATCAACTTTACTGGAATTCTCGTTCCCCTTATTACAGGCTTTCCACCGCAGATTTCTGGATTAGTTTCTATCCACCTGAACTCCATTATTCTACCTTCTCTGTAACGCATTATATAAATTTTCGTGCCATTCGGAGCTAGATAAATATTTCAAGATTTCAAGATTATTGGTTCGAGTTAGGTTTGGCATTCCGCTACAACCTTCATCGGATGCATTGGAGTCTATGAAGAGATCTTAAGGGCAAAAGAAAAGGGATACGATTTTGTAGATTAAATAATCCAGCTAATAGACGATAGGAAAATTAAAATTGCTACTTTAAATGAGATTGGTGTTGATATAGTTAAGGAGCTTTCTAAGGAGAGAAAGCTGGGATTCGGAGTATTAAAAATAGTAACACACATTCAACATCTTTGTAATGTTTATACTGCCATAATCTGTTGAGGTGTGTCTGTGTTTGTGTTGGGTGAACATGCATGTTACTTAAGTCGAAAACTGTGTTGATCTCAAAGCAATCTCACACATCATCACATCGATCTCCCTCGGTAGTGGAATGAGACCAGAGAAATCTTCTCTTATCAAATATCTTAAAGCGTAAACGACAGTGGCGAAAGTTCTGTCCATAATCTCTATTGGTGTTCCGTTACCCAACGCCAGATTTACGGCTTCTCTGTCTGCGACCACATAGAAGTATCTGTCATCTTTGCTATATTTCTTGAGAAATCCAAAATCTTTTACAGTCCATTTATCCAAAGATGATGTGTCGATCTCGTTTGGATAGGCGCTCATGTTGCAGATTATGCAACCGTTTTTTACGTAATCGAAATCCGCTATCACTCGTTCTCTCCCCGCACACGTAACGATAATATCCGCCTCTCCAAGAGCTTCGGGCAGATCTTTAACCTCATATCCCTCACAAGCCGCTTCTAACGCTCTGATCGGATCGATTTCAACAATAATCACTCGACAGAACTTCTTCAAAATCATGGCGCAACCTTTTCCGACCTTTCCGTAGCCCACAACTACGGCGGTCTTTCCGATTAGATTCAGGTTTAGTCTCAATAAACCATCGATCAAACCCAATCCGGTTCCGTAAATGTTTTCCCCTACACCCTTTATAAAGGAGCTATCGATAATTATCGCCTTCTTTACTCTTATCTTCTCCAAATAATCTAAACCACTTCTTGTGAGTTCTATAACTCCCCCAACCTCATTAAGACGATTCATTTTGTGGGCTTCTCTCACGATCTTGGCAACACAATCCAAATAGTAGTCCGCTTCCACGACGTCTGACACCTCTAAAACTTTTATCCCCTTTTCTTCCAGCCAAGCTACGGCTTCATCTTTCGTTGTAGCGGGACTGAAGGGAGTTACAAGCACCTCACAATACTGTGAAAGCTCTCTGATCAAAACAGCCGTTTTGTATTCTAAAGGGAAGGATATCGCAATCCGATAGTCTTTTAAGTCGTTTCCAACATCTTTACAAGCTTTTTTAACAAGTCTCATGTTTTCATTTACCCATTCAATCATGCTCATGTCTTTTCGCCGATCTTAATTCATAAATTTTTTATGTTTTAGACTACGAGAAAAATAAGTGGAGGTTGCTCGAATCGAAGTCTACAGCCCATTTCCGGCGGGGAACACAAATGTTTACGTAATAAACGGGGAGCTCATGGTCGATATCGGAATTAACGATGACAGGGTTATCGGAAAGATAAAGAAAGCCGTTGATCCCGATGCTGTCAACCTGATAATAACGCACCCCCATGCGGATCATTTCGGAGCGGCATATCTCTTCAAAAACGTTTTCGCCCATAAAGATACTTGCAAGAAAATGTTCGATGCTGAAAAAGAATACTTCAGACTCGCCTCAATCCACTTCGTCCTCGAAGGCATGCCCGAAAACCTTGCAATCGAAATGAAGGAGCGTGCCGAAAAGAGATACAGCAGATTCGTCAAACCTTGTCAGAATTGCAGAAAGATTCAAAAAAAGATAAAAGCGGGAGATGAGATTTTTGAAGTTCTTCATCTGCCCGGTCATTCTTTCAGCCATATAGCCCTTTACAGAAGGGGGCATCTCTTTTCCGGAGATATTTTGCTTGATGGAATCACTCCGAATCCCGTGATAGAGCCAATTGATGAGGAGAAAAGACATCCCGTTCTGAAGCAGTATCTCGAAACAATAAAGAGATTGAACACAATGAACATAGTCAGGGTCTATCCGGGTCACAGGGATTTCAAACGAAACGTTAAGGATGTTTTAAGGGAATACGTAAACAGCTTTGAGAGGAGAAGCCATGAGATATTTAATGCATGTGGAGGAAAAACTGCCTTCGAGATTACGTTGAACCTGTTCGGGATGGATCAACTTTTCTTGGCGATGTCCGAGGTGATAGCACATCTCGATTTTTTATCTGAAAAAGGGATTATTGAAAAGAAAGACAATAGATACAGGAAAAATGCAGATCTAAGAGATTTGAGAGAACTGTGGACAGAAATAAAAGCAGAGATAATAGAAGAAGAGTAATATCCTTTCGTTCGGGAGATCTTATCTCGTAAATCGGGTTGTAATCGAAATTTTTTGAAAATAGTGCTTCAGATATGCTTAAAGCCCTTAGGATGGATGTTGAGACAAAGGCTTTTAGAATTTTTTTGTAGTCCTTCGCATCGATTACCTCAGTAATTTCGTTCAAATCGTTAACGAGGAGCGGGAAAATTGAAACAGCCAGCTGAATCGTGCTTACCAATTTTTTTGGAAACTTAAAGAACATCAATGCTCCCGCAATCTCTTCAATCTTCGATGAATATATGAGGGTTCCCACAGAAAGAAGGGTTGCAAAAGCGATTGTTGTCCTTACGGCATATCTTAGATCAAAGAAAAAGCCCGAAATCATTATCAAAACGTAGAATGGTATGAATGCCGTCACAGTTTTCAAGCTTCTTCCCTTTGTGAAGTAGATAGATATCATTAATGCTACAAAACAGATTGCCAACGAAAAACTGGATATGTAAATGGATAGAGAGAGAAGAAAGACCGAAATTAAAGAGCATCTACCCTCCAAATTACCCTCCCTTAACGCCGCCTGTAGCCTCTTGATCATAATTTGATGATTTTATCGCACTTTTTTGCGAGTTTTTCATCATGTGTCGCTATGATTGCGGTTTTGCTGTGTTTTCTCAGCAGATAGATTAATTTCTCTCTGAAATTCACATCCTGACCAGCGGTAGGTTCATCGAGAAGTAAAATCTCCTTGTTAAAGGCTTTTGCGATGGATAATCTCTTTGACTCCCCTCCGCTGAGCGAGTGGGGATGCCTTTCCCTTAATCCCGCAAGACCAAATTCCATTAGGATCTTTTCATTTCTAACCTCGTCGAAAACTCTGTTTTCTGTGAAATGATAGTTCGGGTTTTGAAGGACGAGTTGGAAATCCATCCGCCGTCTTTTAAGATCTTGTGCAATTCTTTTGAGGAGTGTCGTCTTTCCCGATCCGTTATCTCCAATCACGGCGACTATCTCTCTTTCTCTAATTTCTATCAAACCGTTATATATAACGTCACCCAAATCCGTTTTTATCTCATCAAACTTTTTTATTTCGAGTCCCATGTCGATTATTTCGTCGAAATACTCAGAAAATTCAATCCTGTGATCTGAGACAACGACATTTAAATCCTTTATAATCGATATCAGCTTTATAGCATTCCTTCTGCTCAGGTGAGCAAATGGCTCATCGAAGAGGATGATTCTCTTTCCGGAAGCCACTGCGGCGGCTATCTCCACGAGTTGCAGCTCTCCAAAGGAGATTTCATAGATATTTCTGTCAAGAAGGTGTCCAATTCCGAATTGCTCCGCAACATCCTCGGCAATTCTTTTGGCTTCTCCACAGCTGACACCTTCCTGAACTATTGGAAAGGCAATTTCATCCAAAACTCTGAGAGATGTTATTTGCTCCCTTGGATTCTGCATAACCATATAAGCTATCTTAGGGGACGGTTTTTCTGAAAAAACCCTTACGGATCCCTTAAACATCCCCCCGTAAAAATCTGGGATTAAGCCGTTAAATGTCTTAAGAAGTGTGGATTTTCCGCATCCCGTCTTGCCCATTATGAAGCAAGTTCCTTCGATTCTCTTCGCAATATCCTTCAAAGCAAGAACTCCGTTGGGATACCTGTATTCTTTGATATCCACTTCAATCAACTCCGAAACCCCTCTCCCTCATTAGTCTTTCCACATACCTGTAAACTACAACAGCCAATAGATGGTCGACAAACATGTCCTGAGGAATGTAGATTAAAACGGTTGCAAAGAATATCACGAGAGGTAAAGAGCCACTGATTCCAAAGGAGCTTGCAATGCTTTCAGCCCATGCGGAGAGCTTTGCGTTACCTATGGCGATGTTGTAGAAAATTAGGAATCCTAAGATATAAATGGGTAACGCCGCTAAGAACGTCGAAAGCCATAGGATAATTGGATTTCTTACCCTCCTTCTAAACACACCGGCTAAAAAGGCGGCTATCGGAAATCCAAAGAGGAATCCTGCAGTGGGTCCGAGGAGAACACCTAAACCGCCTCCAGAGGATGCCAAGGGCAGACCGATTGCGATCAGGATCAGGTAAAGGGAAATGCTCAGAAATCCGTAGTAGGGTCCGAGGAGAAATCCAGCGAGCATTACTGCAAAGTTTTGCATAGTGTAGGGAATAAATCCGATCTTGAACGAAAGTTGGGCTGAAATCGCCGTTATTACACACATAACCACAGTTAGGCTAAGTTTTCTAAGGTCACCTCCGTTAACCATGTTTTTAGTGAGGTTAACGTGAGTTAATAAGCTTTGCGAAACTAGTCGATTAGGTTAAGGATATTTTCCCCTACTATCCGTCTAAGCTCCCTTTCAGGTAAGTTCAGACTCAATATCTTGTTCAGTTCGTCCTTCATTCTTCCGAAAGGAATATCTGATCCAAATATCAGCTTTTCCGATCCCAACTCGTTGTAAAATCTTTCTATTAAGCTTACAGAAGCCAATGCCGTGTCGAAATAGACGTTATCAACGTCCTTAAAGGCATTTAGGAAATCGAGGGGTTCGCCGCTGATAAGTCCAAGATGGGGGATTATGACGGGACTTTTATCGACAATTTTAACGAACTTCTCCGTGAATTCGAAGTCCTCCTCGATCACGATGGGCTTTCCCAATTCGTTTAGCTCTTTCAGGAACTCCTTAAATCGCATGTCTTCAAACAAGCTCAGATTCGATTTTGCATGAGTCCACCCCCTAAACCAGTGCCATTTAAATCCCTTAAACTCTTCGATCTCATCAGGAAGCTTTGTATCCGTCACATAGTAATATGGGATGAAACCGTATTCTTTGGATTTTTCCAGCACATAATCGTTCATTTTTGGATTTGGATCAACCTCGGCTGGTAGAGCAAAAACCACCGCCCTTTCGACACCGCTCTCTCTCATCTGGGAGCTTATATCCTCAGGGGGTATCGAATGTCCCAAGTGGACATGGGCGTCTATCAATTTCATGAATTTTATTTTTAGGTAAATGTTAAAAATCCTACGATCTCAGATCACCTGTGGAAATCAGCGAATTTCAAGAAAGAATTAAAAAGATTTATTACGAAAAAGATGCCAGAAGAGGTAAGGAGAAAACTTTTCTTTGGTTTATGGAAGAGGTAGGAGAGCTTGCCGAAGCCATAAGAAAAAATAAAAATCTTGGTGAGGAGTTCGCCGATGTGTTTGCATGGCTCGTAAGCCTGGCAAATCTATGTGACATTGACTTGGAAGAAGAAGTTAAACGAAAATATCCCGAAAAATGTATTAGATGCGGTTCTGTCCCGTGCAAATGTGAGGAGGAGGGATAATGTTCCTGATCGTGAGTAACGAGGACATAAAAAAAGGAATAGTGACGGACAAATATTTCATCTGGACTGAGAAAATACTGAAAGAGAAGAAAATAAATCCATACGTTGTTGCGGAGTTCACAGCTTCGACATGGGGGGTTTTTTCAGGACTGAACGATGTTTTAAAGCTCTTGGAAGGGATGAACGTCGACCTCTACGCAATGCCGGAGGGAACTCTCTTCTATCCCCACGAACCCGTTATGGTAGTTGCGGGACACTACCTCGAATTCGCAAGATTCGAGACAACCATGCTCGGATTCATCTGCCACTCGAGTGGTGTTACAACAAAAGCTTTCAGAGCGAAACTTGCTGCCGGAGATAAGAGAATCCTATCCTTTGGAACAAGAAGACAGCACCCCGCTCTATCTGCGATGATTGAAAGAGCCGCTTACATAGGTGGCGTAGACGGTGTGAGCAATTTTGCCGCCGAAAAGTATTTAGGAATTCCAAGCGTTGGGACAATGCCTCACGCTTTGATAATTTGCTTTGGAGATCAGATAGAAGCTTGGAGAGCATACAACGAAGTTGTTGACAAAAACGTTCCAAGAACAATGCTCATAGATACTTACTGTGACGAAAAAACCGAAGCGATAATGGCAGTTGAAAATGTGGAAAGGGTTGACGGAGTAAGACTGGACACTCCAAGTAGCAGACGTGGCAGCATAAGAAAGATAATCGAAGAGATCAAGTGGGAACTCAAAATAAGGGGTAGGGATGATGTCAGGATCGTTCTAAGCGGTGGTGTTGATATAAAAGATATTAGGGAGCTGAGGGATATTGTTGACGCGTTCGGAGTCGGAACGAGCATAGCTGGCGCTGAACCCATAGACTTCTCAATGGATATTGTCGAAAGAAACGGTGTATTTGCCGCAAAAAGAGGTAAAAGAAGCGGAATGAAACAGGTTTACAGAGATTGGGAGACTCTTGAAGACGAAATGAGACTATTTAGAGACGAAAAGCCTGAAGGAAAAGAACCCCTTCTAAAGAAATTCATTGAAAACGGCGAGATAATCAGGGAAAGTGATATGAATGAGGCGAGAGAGCTCGTTCTGAAACAGATGGATATAATAAGAAAGCTTGGAAAGGTTGATGAGTTCCTCGATTGACAACAAGAGTTTTAAGCAGAGGGGGAGATTCGCAAACGTGAGAATTGTTGTCGCAACGGGAACCTTCGATATCATCCATCCCGGACACATAAGGTTCTTGGAGGAAGCTAAGAAACTTGGGGATTACCTAATAGTGATTGTGGCAAGGGAAAAAAACGTCAGGCATAAGCCGAAGCCCGTGATTCCAGAGGAGCAAAGAAGGAGGGTTGTGGAAGCTCTAAAGCCGGTGGATAAAGCGATCTTGGGAGACTTAAACGACATGTTCAAACCGATTGAAGAGATAAAACCGGATGTGATTGTTTTAGGCTATGATCAACACTTTGATGAGGAATGGCTGAAAAGGGAACTCAGAAAAAGAGGGATCAAGTCGGAAGTCGTGAGAATCAGGGTTAAGGAGGAATGCGAACTCTGCAGTTCGGCTAAAATAATCGAGAGAATACTTAAGGCTCCAGAGCGTCTAAAACAGATAAAGCAGCTTTAATATTCCTGAAAAAGTCTTCAGTCGCATTCATTGCCGCACCAATTTTTTTAGTTTTTATTTCGACAATCAAAACACCATCGCTAAAGGATTTTGCCCATTCCGTATCGTCCGGCTTTAGTGCTTTTGCAATCACTTCGGGATCTTTTACATCGAATTCCAATATCAAATGCAACAAAGCCTGTCAACCTCCTTGATAAATTCTTCCACCTTGTCCGCAGTTATGTTCGCTCCAGCCGCAACGCTGTGGCCCCCACCTCTTCCGCCAACCTTCTCCGCAGCCTCTTTCATGATATCGGCGAGATTTATTCGTTCAGCCATCATCGGGTTCGACCTTGCGGACACCTTTACCTGACCATCTTTTTTGATATTTAGGGCTATGAAGGGTTTATCGCTGAAGAGATATCTCGAAAACACAGAGGCTATAGGACTCGTGAAGGATCCGTTCTCCATCACGAGATATCTTATGCATTCACCCTCCTTAACATCATTTCTCCTTTTTTCGATCTCCTCATGGATCTCTTCCATAAAATCTCTCCACAAATCCATTCCCTTTTCAAGAAATCTTTCATCTCGCATGCAAATGGCAAATCCGATTGAATGGGCACTTTTCCTGCCAGTTGCATTGACCACCTCAGACATCATAACGGCGTTCTTTATGAGCTCCTCCCTCAGATAGAATTTCTTTCCCATAAATGTCTCAAAAACACCTGGATATGCATTCATTTTTAAAATTCTTAGAGCGATCCCATTAGCGAGTCTTCTTTCCTCCTCTCTACTGAGCTCGTCAAGCTCTTTGTCACCTTCAATCCCGATTCTATTCAGAAACTCTTCGAGTTCTTCCTCTTTTGAATAGAAATCGAGGAATGGCTCCAAACTCAACCTTAGGACATCTCTGACTTTTCCAGAGATCATTCTCAGTCCCTCTTTTTCGGTAATGAATCCCTTCTCAATACCTTTTCGGATTATCTCCGCGTTCCCTCCTATTATTTTTTGTTTATCCCCGATAATTCCTAAGAGAGATATTGCGGTTAAATCGTAATTGTCTCCCATTTCCTCGGCAACTACAAAGGAAGTCCCGCTCGCCGAAAGCTCAAAGGATCCGTCTAATCCAGCTAAATGTGGATTTACGTGGGCAAAATCTCTTTTCGGTTGGATTTTCCCAACCGGATAGTGGTGATCTATCACGATGACATCCGCATCGATTGATGAAATTACGTCGGGATAACCGCTACCCATATCTGTGAAGATAATCAAATCGCCGTCGCATTCTACACCCTCATTAAGGCCACTTAAGAAAGAAATGTGAAAATCTATTCCCTTTCTTATGAGAGCTGTTGCGATGATGGCACCAGATGATATTCCATCTGCATCGTAGTGAGTGAAAATTCTTGCAAAATTATGCTTATCTATTATCTCTACGGCTTTTCTTGCCTCCACCTTGAGGAGTTCAAACATGAGTTGGGATACAAAAAAAGGGTTAAAAAATTTACTTGAACGCCGGAATGATCTCCTTGCCGATTAGCTGTATTGACTTCTTCTTGTCGGGACCGATGGGTGATCCGGCAACTACCTGAGTAACTCCGGTCTTTGAAAGCTCCTTTATCCTTTCGATGACTTCCTCCGGATTGCCGCTTATACTGAAGCGGTCGATCATTTCATCGGTGACGGCTTTGGCAACTCCACCCCAATCTCCCTTGGTAAATGCATTGTTAAGAGCTTCTCTGACCTTGTTCACGTCATCCATGCTTATTCCGTGTCTCTCGAAAATCACTTCAGGAGATCCCGCAACGATAAAAGCTACGACAATCCTTGCGGCGTTCCTCGCCTTATCCCTGTCCTTGTCAACGCTCATAGCGGCGTAGGCTACTGTGTCGAAAGCATCGCGGCTCTTTCCGGCTTTTGAAAGTCCAGCATCGATGTTCTCCTTGGCGGCTTCGAAGTCTTTGGGATGGGAGGCGTTGATTAGAACACCGTCTCCAAGCTCTGCCGCAAGCTGCAGCATCTTCGGGCCTTGGGCACCTATGTAGATTGGGATGTCTCCGGCTTTAAAGTCAAGTCTCGCTCCGTTGAATTTGAATATCTTTCCGTCGTATTTCACGGGCTTACCGGAGTGTAAAGCTCTGATGATTTCGACAGCTTCTCTCATCCTTGCAAGTGGTTTCTCCCAGCTTATTCCGATTCTCTCAAAGGTGACTTTGTCACCGGCACCGATTCCAAGGACAGCTCTTCCATTGCTTATTTCGTTTATTGTGGCAATAGCGGATGCTGTGACGGCGGGACTTATGTGGTAGGGATTGGTTACACCTGGGCCGAGCTTGATTGAGTTTGTTTTCATTGCAAGTATAGTCAGCATTGAGTAGACATTTCTGTTGTTGTAGTGATCCGTTATCCAAGTGTATTCAAAACCGCTGTCCTCTGCAAGTTTCACATAGTATTCAAGCTCGTAATATTTCATATTCGGCACAAACTCTATTCCAAACTTCATGTTACTATTTTGCATTATAAAATGTATAATTTTTTCGGTTTGTGACGGTTAATCGAGATTTTCCACTTTAATCCTCCAAAGTGAATTTACGATTGTAGCAAGTTTCGGATTTTTGAATCGACCAATCAATCTGAAATCCTTTGGGTAACCTATAAACGGATCTATCGATTTTTTATTTGGATCTACAACCCATATCTTAAATCCAGCCATTTTCACATCCTCAGAGTGTCTTGCAAAAAATCTTAAGAAGGGTGCAAGCTCCCTTTCTGTTGGGACGACAACCACGTATTCTCCGTCGAAGTTTTTTGCGACATCCTTATGGATCTCGATATCTTCACCGACATCGTCTATTATCGAGTAGTAAATTCCATACTTAAACTTCTCTTGAGTGTATAGTTTTATCAGACCGTCTTCAGTGACGTATCCTTTAAAGAAATTATCTGTTACCTCTTTCATTACGTTAAGGGAATTTAAGAAGCTTGAAGATTTTTCGAGTTCATCGTAGGCTAATTCCAAACTCTCTTTTGTGGGTTTGCATGTATGAATGTGTCTGAATTTCATCCCCCCGATTTCGATTTCATCTGAATAGTGAAGACTGTGGATGGATACGGGCTCATCGCAGAGACTTTCAACAATTCGATCGAGTAATTGATTGTAATCGTATCCAGCGGATTTCACACCAAAATATTGAAGCATGCTTCTTAATGCGATTCTCTTTATCTCCTCCTCGCTCGTTACTTCCTTTCCAGACATTCTTTCCGATACAATTTTGATTAATTCCCCGAGCATTGTATCTCTATTCATGATCATTTTTAAATATTTTTGTGCCAGAGTTTGAAAAAGAGTTTTTCACATTTTTCATAATCAAGTTTATTTACGAATCTTATGAGCTTTTGCTCGTATATAAAGTGTGGAAATTCCACATCGTTTGGCGATAGCTCTTCCTTTTTTGTTAAGGTGACGTAGATTAGAGATCTCGCCGCTAAAAGTTCTCTATCGCAATCAAATCCGTAAATAAATGATTTTGTCAGAGTGTTACCGGGAGGCTCCAAATACCTCACACCGAGTTTTTCCGCGATGAGTTCAGGGATGGACACCGTTTCCGCATTTAGAAATTCCGCGAGTTTTGTATGCATTACTCCAGCCTCTATCACAGCATCGAGATCTATGGCATCTGCACGCATTTTGTCTCTTATCACGAACCTCTCCGCATCGGCTTTTGCAAAATCTATTACTTTCTCTACAATTTCATCAAAATTTTTCCTCATAAAAGCCTCCACGTAATCGAGATAGGCTAAATTCACCTTCTTTTCGGTCTCTCTGACTCTCTCATCACCCTCGTTCTTTTCTCTTAACTTTTCGACCTCCTCTAAATAAGGTTCGATCTGCAGTATCCTCTTGTTTTTCATTTCTTTAAGCATTTCGATTAGCTTTTTCGTGTAGAGGGGAAATGGCGTGTCTATAAATCTTAAGTAGCTGTCAACGCTAATCTCATCTTGTAAAACTTTTTGAAGCAAATCGTTCTTAGGTTCTTCAAGAATGATAATATCGGCGTTTTCAAACTCTTTTCTTAAAAATGGTAAGTTTTCAATTCTGTGCGAAGTGAAAACAACCTTCATACTTTACGGAGAATAGTCGGTCTTTTCAAATTTATGGTTTTTCTTGTGATGTCAAAAACCCCTCTACTATTTATATATCTAAGACCCACTTCTTAGGGGTGATAAAATGGTAGAGATAAAGTTGCTCACATCTCCGACTTGCCCTTACTGTCCGAAGGCGAGGGAGGTTGTTAAAAGATTAGCGGAATCTGAAAAAGATGTGATTGCGATGGAATTGGACGCAACAACGGAAGAGGGTTTAAAGAAGGCTTTAAAGTTCGGAATAAGAGCGGTTCCCGCTATAATAATAAACGATTTAGTGGGAGTCCCGTCCCTTAATGAACTAAAAAGAATGATACGAGGGGAGGTAATCGCATGAAAGTGCTGAATGAGAAGAACTTTGACGATGAAATCAGGAAAGACAAACTGATAGTCGTGGACTTCTGGGCTGAATTGTGCATGCCCTGCCGCATGCTCACACCGATCCTCGAAAAGCTCGAAAGGGAATTCAGGGATGTCGAGTTTGCCAAGGTGAATACTAATGAGAACCCTAACTTAGCATTTAAATACGGGATATTTAGCATACCCACAGTGATAATCTTCTACAAAGGGGAGCCGATCCACAGCTTTGTTGGAGCATTGCCCGAAAGCGTTGTGAGGGCGGAAATCGAAAGGGCATTGGAACAAGCGAAAGCATGAAAGTGATAAGATACGGAGATTGCAGAGTCGAAGTGGGATTGTGCAACCTAAGATGTCCTTACTGCGTTCATACTGCAAACGTATTTACATAGGCGGAGCTGAACCCACAATCCACAGGGATTTAATGGATTTGCTGAAACTCCCGAAAGCTGATGTGACCCTAAAAACTAACGGCTATCTTACGGACGTCGTGGAAAGAGTTGCTCCCTACGTCAATAAATTTGTTTTCGAAATAAAGAGGGAGGATATCGAAACTGTATCAAAGCTATCGGGAATCAGCGTAAAGAGAGCTGAGAGATATGTAGAGAACCTGCTCAAGAGTATAGAGATCGTTAGATCAAAAGGCAAAAAGATAAGACTTTGGTTTAAAGTGATACCGGAATTTATAACCGAAGAGATGATGAGATTTTGCTCTATCAATTTTTTATCAAACCCGGAGTTGGATAAACCTTCCGAAGGGGCGTCAAAACCAAGCTATGAATTCATGAAAAGGCTTATCGCAAAGGAATTTGCGAGCAAAATCATCATAGTGGGAGAGGAACATGCCCCCGGCAGTCTTGGGTTGTCAGGGTTGCGGTAAGTGCAGTCAGGTCTGTCCAACCGATGCCTTAATAAGACGAGGGGGAAAAGTTGTAGGTGTAGATCCATCAAAATGTAAGGAATGTTATGAGTGCGTAAAAGTATGTCCCTACGGCGCCTTAATCAAAATGGATTAGGATATTCGGATGAAGTAGCTCTGAAAGGATTGGAATTAATCAGGAAATATTCTAAGAAAGGAATAATCCCAAGAGAAGAGATCGATGAAGAGTTGCTCCTCTTTTTCGATCAGGAGAAGCTGGCGTTTCCAGTAACCTCTTTTAGAGATTCACTATCTTGGAACATGAGATTTTTGAGTTTAACGGATTTGGAGATTCCCTATATAATAAGATTTGTCTTCCTAAACGACTTTGACTGGAGAAAAGCCGTGAAAGAATACTTTAAAAAAATCGGAGAGGAAAAGCCTGAAGATTTCGTAGAAATTGTCGAAAAGATAGTAAAGAGAAGGAATAAATTCCTTATCTCCGGGAACGACATCACAGACATCTGCATGGAATTCGGGAGAGATAGTGGTGTCGTTATCGCAGAGCTTAAGGGTGCCGGAATAATCAGTCCCTACTGGGGTTGCGGAAAGCTCGCGGCAAAGCTCGAAAAAATTTACGGTGGACCTCTCTATGAAATCAATAGATTTCTAATAAAACTTATAGAGATTACTTAAGCTCGTCCCATTTTCTCCTTTTCATGTATCTTTTCACACCCTTGTATATTACGAAAACGACGATAAGAAGACCTATAAGCCCCCCACCGTAAATGAGGATTTTGTCTCGATTTTCGTTGAGCCATTCCATGAAGCCATCGAAAAATTTCATTCCAGGTGTTTGAGTTGGAGTCTTCGGCTGTAATGATGTGATGAGAGATTCCATCTCAGATATGTATTGATTCGCTTCGTTAACAACCTCCTCGGCTTTGCTTTTAGCTTCATCGTATAAACCTTCTTTTAGGTAATCTTTCGCATCTTCTATCTTTGTATTTAGATCCGAGTAGTATTGTTCATAGATGGCTAATTTGGTCTCGTATTCTAATGTTGGCTTCCCCTTTGATTTAAGATCGTTAATTACAACTTCAAGCTCCGCCATTTTCGTGAACATTTCGTTCAGCTCATCCTTAGCCTCGTCAATTAAAAAGGAGACTTCCCTTTCTTCTATTAGCATTTCAGCTTCGTTCAGCATATCCTCAGCCTCGCTTAAGCTTTTGTCAGCATCCAAATATTTCTTCGATTCGAAGTATCCTCTCCCTTCATCGATCTTTTCTTTAGTGTCCTTTAATTTTGCTCGTAAACCCGAGACAGATGCACCTTTTTCTTCGAGAACATCCACTTTACCGATTAGATATTCATATTT
Organism: uncultured Archaeoglobaceae archaeon; assembly: GCA_965561205.1. GTDB lineage: Archaea > Halobacteriota > Archaeoglobi > Archaeoglobales > Archaeoglobaceae > Geoglobus. The sequence goes on from CBEWZU010000002.1 coordinate 17,414, forward strand.
TTGCTCTAAATCGGATATATCTCCCGAAAATGCGCTTTCGTTAACAACTTTAATCTTTACCGGTTCTATCACGCCATCCTCAGCATCCTGAATGTGTATATTAAGTGCCACGATTTCGGAAACCCTTGTGGAAATCGAGGGGACAACGCCGCTGACCTTTACTTCTATTTTGCTGACACCTCCCTCGGGTCCGTATACCTCGGCTGCAAGGTAATTATCGTTAACTTTTCTGATTACCCCTCCACCAGAAGTGTAGCTAACTATAACCTCTATCGTTGGAGAATCCAAAGATGTATTGAATTCGTATAATCTTGGGCTACCCGAAGTCCCTCCTATGAGTTTGGCATCATCCTCTGTTTTCGGTTGGATTGTGAAGTTGAAGGAGATGGATTCCCCCGGCATGTAGTAATCCTTGAGTTTCGGCTCGATGATTGGTTCGGCGAAATTATCTTTTGTCAGAGTTTCGAATGCGTATGCGGATCCCAAAAGGAGCGTAAGCAGCAGTAGTGTCAGAGGGATTTTTGTTCGCATAAATTCACTAACTGGGCTAAAATTTAAACTTTACTAAGAATGTGCAGAACCACTTTCCTCCTTCTCCTTCTTGTGTCGAAGTTTATGACGACGATCTGTTGCCATGTTCCCAGCATTAGCTTTTTGTTTTGGAATGGAACTACCAAACTCGGTCCGATTATTGCGGCTTTGACGTGAGATGATCCGTTATCGTCTCCCCAAGTTTTGTGATGCTCGTAGTGGTCTGCGTAAGGTGCTATCCTCTCCATAACTCTCGGAAAATCCTTTTTTAATCCCGGTTCGTATTCAATCGTGGTGACAGCACCCGTGGATCCAACAGAGAAGATTAGGACAGCTCCATCCTTCTCTCCGCTTTCCTCCACAAACTTCTGGACTTCTCCAGTGATATCCTCCATTTCGTCCCTATCGAGGACTACCTCAATCACCTTCATTCCCATCACCCAAAGCCTTTTTCACAGCATCTTCCGCACTTTCGGCTAAAATAATTCCCTCTAACAAAACGGGTGGCTTGTAGGCAACGACCTTTTTTCCCTCTTTAAGGGCTATCGCCATCTCGGATATTGTTCCAAAGCCACCTCCGATTGCGATTATGACATCACTTGAATGGACGATTATCATGTTCCTTGCGTGCCCCATGTTCGTTGCTATTACCACATTACAGTATTCGTTAGCGTTCTCCTTATTCTTTGAGGGGATTATCCCAACGACAAAACCGTTTCGGCTTTTAGCACCTCTGCTTACAGCTTCCATTACTCCCCCGAGACCACCGTTGATTATTATCACACCCCTTTCAGCTAAGAGCTGTCCGACTCTAAAGGCGACATCACACACGTCATCGTAACATTTTCCGCTTCCGATAACACCCACCTGCATCATATTTTAATCATCCCTCCCGATTATATATCATGCTCGAAAGATTCATCGATCCGACAAAGATCCGAGTGGAGGAAGACTGTGTAGAAGTGGACGAAAAATATGTCGGAGAGCGTGTGGAAGGTTTCAAAATTCGGGGAGTTGAGCTTGCCGAAATAGGAGAGGGGGACGGAGTTGAAATCATTGGAGATCTACGGAATCTCATGGGGATTCATGTTCTCGTGTCCGAGATTAGCGAAGAGACAGTTCAAGCCATTGAAAGTCTTTTTGGAGAGATAATAAACCGAATGAAGGGGGTTGAATACAAATTCAGAAAGGGGAACGTCGAGATTACGGTTTCAGATCTTGAAAGATTTAAGCCCGAATGTGTCGGAAAACTCATCTACGATGCTTTAAAAAGGATACCCACCATAAGGAGTGTGAGGGTTAGGATAATCTGCGACGAGAAGGAATTCAAAAAATTGGCTGAGAAAGCTGAGAAAATTCATAGAGAAAGGGAGAAAATCCGAATAAGAGATCTCGACGTTGATATATTTTACGCCTGCACCTCTTGTCAGGTTTACCTTCCAAATCACGTGTGTGTAATCTCCCCCGAGAGACCGTCCCCGTGCGGGACTACATACATCGAAGCTAAAGCGGCTTACGAGCTAAAGATTGTAGGATATTATCAACCCGTAAAAAAGGGGATGGCTATTGACGAATTAAGGGGAGAATACAAAGGTATAAACGAGTTTGTTAGAAATATAAACGGTGAAGTGAACAGGCTAAAGCTCCACTGCGTTTTAGATTCACCACCCCTTACGGGAAACTACGCTGAGGCTATAGTATTTTACATTCCCGAAAAAGATGGATTCGGTGTGGTGGATAGAAATTACAAAGGTAAAACGCCTGTCGGTTTGACGTTTAGCGAGCTCGAAAAAATCATCCTTGGAAGGCAGGTTAAAGGCTTTGTTGGAGTCAGTCGAGCTTATATGAATTCCGAGGGATTTCTAAGAGGAGAAGGTGGATGGAAACGAATAGTTTGGGTTTCACCAAATTTAAGAAACAGATATATAATCACCCATTCAGATTCCCACGATGATTAAAATCGACGGAAGCTATGGGGAGGGTGGTGGGCAGATTCTCAGAACATCCATAGCCCTGTCATGCGTAACGGGGAAAAGCGTTGAGATATTCAATATCCGAGCGAATCGCCCGAAAAAGGGGCTGGCTGCACAGCATCTCAAGGGGGTAGAAGCCGCAAAAATGCTTTGCGATGCTGAGGTTGATGGACTGAGACTCGGTTCAACGAGACTTGTCTTTAAGCCCCGAAAAACCCGTGCGAGAGATATGAAGATCGATATAGGGACTGCGGGTAGTATAACCCTTATCTTTCAGACAATTCTTCCACCTCTTCTTGTAGCGGACAGATCCTGTAAAATAGAAATCAGAGGTGGGACAGATGTTCAATGGAGCCCGAGCATAGATTATTTCAGGTTTGTGACTTTAAAAGCTCTGGAAAAGATGGGAGCTGAGGCGGGGGTGGAACTCATAAAAAGGGGATACTATCCAAAGGGTGGTGGGAAGGTCGTTCTCCGAGCAGATCCCTCAGATCTTAAGGGGGTTGCATTCGAAAAAGAGATATGCGATCTTATAAGGGGAATATCTCATTGCAGTAATCTTCCGAAGCATGTTGCCGAACGACAGGCTAAGGCTGCTAAAACGTTTTTAGAAGAAAAGGGTTACAAAACGGAAATAGATTTGGAGATCCAAAAAGGGTTGTCAACGGGCTCTGGAATCACACTGTTCTGCGGATATAAGGGGAGCGTCTCATTGGGAGAAAAGGGGAAACCAGCTGAGAAGGTCGGAAACGAGGCCGCATCCCACTTATACGAGGAATTACAGAGCGATGCAACATTCGACAGACATTTAGCGGATCAAATAATGAGCTTTGCAGCAATCGCCCATGGAAAGACCGTATACACGACTTCCAAGATAACAAAACACATCGTGAGCAACGCATACGTAATTAACAAATTCTTTGAAAATTGTGTAAAAATCGATGGGAATAGGATAGAAATTAATTAAGCTTTACCGCGACTTTCTCCGTGAACTACAGCGGTTGCAACGAGATGAGCAAGTCTCAGTGCTTCTGGGATGTTCCCTTTAAGCTTTGATTTTTTCAAAAACTCCAATGCATCATCCAAACTGCATCCACAGAACTGAATGAAAATGTCTTCGGCTTTGTAGACATCGCCGGCTCTTTTGATTATTTCGGATCTTATTTCTTTGTCTTCAAAAATCTCAAGAGCTTCGAATATTGCGTCAAAATCGGGTATTCTCCTCATCACAACGACTATCGGTATATTAAGGGTGTCGTATATCCCACGAATGTCTGCAACGTTGAATCCACCAAAGGTTATTCCATCTAAGAAAATGCACTTTATCTGTTCCCTGAACTTTGATTTTGATACCATCCTTATTATCGCTTGAGTTGAATCGAGTCCATCAACACTGATTTTTTCAACCATAAAACCTTCAACATAGTGATTGCCCTCGGTGACACAGCCCACTAAAATGCAGTAATCCCCTTTAAAACTGTCATCAATTCCAAGAAATCTCCAATTTTTCATAAAAAATTAAGAAGCGGCGGCTTTAGCTTTCTTGCTTTTGATCTTCTTTAATCTGATTATGTTTTCTCTATCCATTTCTTCAAGTTTGAACGTGATGAATCTTGCGGCTTCTTCCATTTCGGGGATTATCTTATATTCGAGAGCGTTAACTCTCCTCTTGGTTCTGTCAATCTCTTCGAGCAATCTCTTAAGTGTTGTTTCGATTTCAGCTACTTCAAGAATTGCATCAATTAAAGCCTCATACGCCTCAACAGCTTCATCAATCCTTGCGGTTGTTCCGATAACACCGTAATTCCTTTCTGAGAGAGGTTTTCTAACTTTTTCTCTCTTTATAACTGGAACAACAACACCCATTATGTTCTTTCTTTTTAGTGTAAATGTTGGTGGCTTTTCTACGGATAATGCTATGGATTTAACGGCGATAACACCATCCGCAGCCATTGCAAGGGCTAATTTCTGCTGAGCTATCTTGTATCTGTCGACCATTTCGTATATCACTCTTTTTGCGTCCTCAAGCATAGTTCTGAATTCCATTATAAGGCCGTCTCTTTTCATTTTTAGAAGGTCGTGACCCTTTTTAGCCATCGCAATTCTTCTTCTAAGTTTAATTAACTCCATTCTTGTTGGTTGAACCTCTGCCATGATTATCACCAAAAAAAGAAGAGATTAGCGTTTTTCGAGAGTTGTTTCTCCCTCTTCTACAGCCTCCGCAACTTTTTCGGCAGCGGCAACCTCTGGTGGCTTCTTCTTATACTTCGGATGATACTTCTCGATGTATTTTCTTTCGATCTTGAAGAGTTCTTCCTCTGGAAGCATTGCTAAAAGCTCCCATCCAAGATCGAGGGTGTATTCGATGTCTCTGTCTTCGTATTTGCCCTGTGTCAACCATCTTCTCTCAAATTCATCTGCAAATCTTAGATATCTTCTGTCTCTCTCTGATAGAGCCTCTTCACCGACAATGGCGACCAGACCTCTCAGGTCAACACCTTCAGCGTAGGCTGCATACATCTGGTCGTTCCACTGTGGATGATCGTCTCTTGTCAATCCTTCGCCGATACCCTCTTTCATCAACCTGCTGAGGGATGGTAGAACGTTGATCGGTGGATAAATACCCTTAGCGTGCAACTCTCTGCTCAGAACGATCTGACCCTCTGTGATATATCCCGTCAGGTCCGGGATCGGATGGGTGATGTCGTCGGCTGGCATCGTGAGGACGGGGAACTGCGTGATCGTTCCCTTTCTTCCTCTAATACGACCAGCTCTCTCGTAGATCGTTGCAAGATCCGTATACATGTAACCGGGGTAGCCACGCCTACCGGGGACTTCCTCTCTTGCCGCCGAAATCTCTCTCAGAGCTTCACAGTAGTTTGTCATGTCTGTCAGAATGACGAGAATGTGGTAGTCATACTCGTAAGCCAAAAACTCTGCTGCTGTTAAAGCCATACGTGGTGTGAGAAGCCTCTCAATAGCCGGGTCATCTGCTAAGTTCAGGAAAACGACAGCTCTTTCCAAGGCACCCGTTCTCTCGAAATCCTTCATGAACTGCTGAGCTTCTTCGAAGGTGATACCCATAGCTGCGAATACGACAGCGAATTCCTCTTCCTGTCCCCTTACCTTTGCCTGTCTCGCAATCTGCAGAGCGATATCGTTGTGGGGAAGACCTGAACCGCTGAAAATCGGCAGCTTCTGACCTCTGACGAGAGTGTTCATTCCATCGATAGCCGAGATACCAGTCTGAATGAACTCTCTTGGATACTGTCTCGCGTAGGGGTTTATAGCGGCACCTATGATCTCACGTCTTTCTTCTGGGACGATTTTGGGGCCACCATCGATTGGGTCTCCGGAACCTGAGAGAATTCTACCAAGCATGTCTTTCGAGCAGTCGAGTTTGACGACATCACCCGTGAATCTGACAACGGATGATCTGTCGATACCTCTTGTCCCCTCAAAACTCTGAACGACCACAATATCCTTAGAGGAATCGAGAACCTGTCCTCTTCTTGTAGTTCCATCTGGCAGTGTGATGAGAACGAGTTCACCATAGGCGACGGGCTCGGTCTTTTCAACAAAAATTAAAGGACCGGCAACATCTCTAATAGTTCTGTATTCCTTCATTGCTCTTCACCTCCTAAGAGGGCTTCTCTAATCTTCTTCACAGCGGCTTCCAGGGCTGGCTTGTAATCCTTCTCGAACTTGGCTCTTGCAAACTCTTCTCTTCCCGGAACGTTTTCGATTTCTTCGACCGTTCTTCCCGCCTCCAATGCCTTGTAGAATATCTCTTCGAGTTCTTTTATAGCCCTCATCATGTCATACATCTTCTCTACGGAGCAGTAAGTATCCACGGGGTGATATGCATACTGGGACAGATAGACTTCTCTGATGTATCTTGCAACTTCGAGGAGGACTCTCTGTCTGTCTGGTAAAGCGTCCTTACCAACGAGCATAACGATTTCCATCAGGTTTGCCTCTTCCTGCAAGACGGTCATCATCCAAGTTCTGAGTTCTGACCAGTCGGGGGCAACGTTCTTTCTGAACCAGTCGGCGAGAGTTTCGGCATACAAGCTGTAGCTCTGGAGCCAGTTGATGGCGGGGAAGTGTCTACGAGCTGCGAGTTTCGAGTCCAAAGCCCAGAAGACTTTAACAATTCTAAGGGTGTTAACCGTGACCGGTTCGGAGAAGTCTCCACCGGGTGGTGATACAGCTCCGACGATGCTGACACTTCCGATGTTTCCTGCAAGGGTTACTACCTTTCCGGCTCTTTCGTAGAATTCAGCCAAGCGGGATGCTAAGTAAGCCGGATAGCCTTCTTCACCGGGCATCTCTTCAAGTCTACCGGACATCTCTCTCATAGCCTCAGCCCATCTTGATGTGGAATCAGCCTGAACAGCAACGTGGTAACCCATGTCTCTGAAGTATTCGGCGATAGTCACTCCCGTGTAAACAGAAGCCTCTCTTGCGGCGACTGGCATGTTTGAAGTGTTTGCGACGAGAACAGCTCTCTCCATCAATGTCTTTCCAGTTCTCGGATCAATCAGCTCTGGGAACTCCTCAAGAACCTCTGTCATCTCGTTACCTCTCTCACCGCACCCTATGTAGACTATAACATGCGAGTCACTCCACTTAGCGAGCTGGTGCTGCATTACAGTCTTTCCCGTCCCGAATCCACCGGGGATGGCGGCAGTTCCTCCCTTTGCGAGTGGGAAGAGCGTGTCGAAAATTCTCTGACCGGTCAGTAGCGGCTCATCAACGGCTAATTTCTCTTTGTATGGTCTTGGAACTCGAACGGGCCACTCGTGATATAGCTTAAGTTCAGTTCCATCATCCAAAACTGCTATCGTGTCTTGGCATGTGAAGCTTCCCTCGTAGATCTCCGTGATGGTTCCCCTGACGTTTGGTGGGACAAGAATCCTGTGTTCTATGACCTCTGTCTCTTGGACAGTTCCGATTATCTCTCCACCGTTTACTTTGTCACCCTTTTTCGCAGTCGGTCTGAATTCCCACTTCTTTTTCATGTCGATTCCGTCGGCTTTAATCCCTCTCGTGATGAAGTCTCCGGCGATATCTTTCATCACTGGAAGCGGTCTCTGGACACCATCGTAAATGCTTCTAAGAATACCAGGTCCTAACTGGACACTAAGAGGTCTTCCAGTGTTTTCTACTTTACCGCCGGGCTTTATACCTGATGTATCCTCGTAAACCTGAATTAGAACTTTATCTCCCGCTAAACCGACAACTTCTCCCATTAATCCTTCAACATAACAAACATCATACATTCTTGCTTTCAAACCCTCAGCCACTACGAGGGGACCCGATACACGATATATGGTTCCTACTCTACCCACCTCTCCTACTTCCATAAGTCAACACCTATCGCCTTTCTTATTTTTTCTCTAATCTCCTCAACTCCACCCTCTTCACCGACAAAAACAAAAGTTGGTTCAACACTCTCATCGATAGCCCTTCTCAATGTGGGGGGCAACTTCTTTAGGAGATTGTAGTCTATCACTGCAACACCGATATCCTTGTTTTTGAGAACATTTTCGACCGTCTTTATTAACTCTTCATCGTTCGTAACATCGAAGATATCTCTGACGCCTGCAAGCCTGAATCCTATATTAAAGTCGGGATCGCCGATAACCGCTAATCTTTTCATACTATCACCAGCTGTCTCTTAATTTCTTCTACATCCATTCCCTGTGATTTTCCTCTGATTATCAGTCTGATGTTATCAACTTCCATCTTTTTCAGAACGATGAAAGCAAGCACTGGATGAATCGACAGGGGATGGCTATGGGCTATTGAGAGAACTTTTTTAGCCCATGTTCTCATTAATGCGTTTTCAATTATTGATAAAGGTTCCTTTGCTATTTCCTCCGTTATCCCCTCAGCAAACCAGTAATTCTCTACGGCTTTGTATATCTCTTCGAGTTCCATTGCGGCAAGTTTTCTGCATTCCTCCTCTTTTAGTTGATAACCGTGAGGTATAATTCTCGATACCATCTCTTCGACAGTTGCCCCTTCTTTCTTTAATCTGATTATGGTTTTTATGTTTGCCAAATCTACTTCCATTTTGATAAAATCAATGAAATATTTCATATCAACGTTTTCTGCCGTTAGTTTAGCCAAGCATGAATAGTAATACTTGTCGAGTTCGTCTTCTACCTCCGAAAGTTTTACACCGTGAGTAAGTTTCTCAAGGATCGGGTAGAAGGGCCTGTCCTTGAACGTCTCTATCACATCGCCCACATTATCCTTTGCTACTAACATCTTTAAAAACTCTTCGTCAAATTCACCTGCAGGAATGAGTGTTGCTTCGATTTCTTCATTGCTGAAACGGAACATCTTACCTCTTATAATGTTTTTGAGGTTCCAGAAGTCCCATCTTCTTAAATAAAGAGTAATAAGTTTGTTTGGTAACCCGGTGGATATGCTGATTAGTTTCCGATAGGTCTTAGAAAGATTGTAAGAAAGGGCGTAGTCAATCAATTCGATTCCGGAATACTTGTATGCAAGTTTGTCGATTTCCTCTTTGTATTCTGTTTCCTCCAAGTATTTTGCTATCTCATCAACGCTCATGTTAATTAGCTTGCTGAAATCATCCTTTGGTATTAGCTTTCTTTTCATTACTTTAACTCTTGTGGCTATATATGCCCACTCAGATGTTCTCGATTTGCTCAAGATCCCTAAGCCTAACTTCAGAATTCCCATTATCCACCCCCGAACAGTTTCTCGTAGACGTCTTTCATTTTATCTCTGTAAACCTCTTCGATGAAATTATCGAAGGTAAGGTTTATCCTGAAGCTTCCGTCCTTGCTTTCGAGGACGATACCGCCGATACACTCTATGTTCCCTGTATATGGCATTTTGGTTAGCTTTTTGACGATTGGTTCATCTCTCTTGTTCGAGTAAACCACGTAGTCGCCGCCCTCATATTTCGAAAGCAGTTTCTTGAGCAATTCCTCTCTTTCAGCGTCGCTCAGAGATTGAATCTTCTCAACGAGCTTGTTGTACACTTTTTCTACGATTTCCCTCTTCTTGTTGAGTTCTTCCTTTTTCATCTCTAAATTTACACTGGAGATCTCTTGCTTTCTTAGTCTTTCGACTTCTTTTTCCGCCTCTTCTCTGGCTTTTCTTAAGATTTCTTCAGCTTCTCTTTTTGCCTCTGCGGTTATTTTTTCAGCTTCCCGTTCAGCCTCTTCCCTGATCCTCTTGGCTTCCTCCTCCCCCTTCTTCCTAATTTCCTCCAATACGGTTTCGAGCGCCATTGCGATCCCGCTTCAGTATGCGAACATCAGTATGAACGATATAACCAGACCGAAAATAACGATAGTCTCTGGGATGACTGTGAACAACAGACCCAAACCTAAGAAGCCTCTGTCCTCTGCTATCGCACCTACTGCTGCGGCACCGATACCGCTCTCACCAGCTCCAGCTCCAATTCCAGCCAAACCGACAGCCAAACCGGCTCCGATAGCTGCACAACCTTTTATGAATGCATCACTACTGACCAGCTCCATAGCTGCTGCAGGTTCCGCCATTCAAACCACCTCCTTAACCAAATATTTTTACCAAATCCATAAACTCATACCCAAACAACAATATAAGGACCATTATGGTCGCACCAACCGCAAGTCTGAACGTCGAGACAATCCAGTAGTATCTAACGAATCGGGTTATGTTCTGTTCTGTTGCCACTCTCTTAGCGATGTTTCTGACGAATCTCTCTCCAACAACCATGCTCGTAGCCATTGCCTTCGACACACCTGATCCGTGGGTTACGAGGAATTTGGCGACCCTACCGAAGGGCTTGTAGAGTCTTCCGCCACCCTCAAAGAACTTCGTGAAATATTCGACATAGTGCAATCGAAGGGACTGCAGACCGGGATCGAGGATACCTAAAATTAGGTTGATCAGATGTCCGAGTATCAGTATTACGATACCCAATGGAAGCAAAGCCATTCCCGGTGGGAAGGACATCTTTAACGTCAGGTAGTTGAAGACGTAGGCGAAGTAAACTGAAGCCAAACCGATAGCTAAAAGTCGAGCGAAGCTGAGTATTTGACCGAACCACGTGAGGAGCTCAACTCCCATTATGACTCCCATGCCACCCATCTTTGGAATCTCCGCCATTGCGAACAGTATGAACCATATCACAATCAGTGGTAGGGCGGCCAAGTAGAACACGTTGACTCCAGCCTGCCATCCGTCAACGAGTCCCGGGATGGGCAAGGGGACATTTTTCCCATCCGCAACAGTGTAGCTTCCGAATACGTAGAGGTTGTCCGGGAAAATGTTGCCGAACCCGTCTGGCGGTGGTGAGTTGAATATGCCCAAATTGTAGGTGAAGCCGAAGATCATGAAGGTAAGACCGAGGACGCCAATAAACCAGCATCCCTTTTCGAGCAAAGCCTCTCTGAATCCGTGTTCCACTAATACATTTCTGAAGCCGAGGGCAAAACCCCAGAGGAGCATTATCATACCGATTACGAGGGTTGTGAAGAGAAGAGCTTTGACACCGAACGGCTCGATCCTGTCGAAGATCGGATGATAATCGTTGAATGCGTAGAGAGATCTTAAAGCTTCACCAAACCAGTGAACTTGACTTGGTGGGAGAGCATGCTCTCCGTGTCCGACGAGGTAGGGGCCGAAGCACTCGCCGTATATGAATCCGAAGATTACCGAAGAGATACCCGAATACAGACCGACGTTAAGAAGTTTCTGCCAACCTTCGGTTCTGAAAATTCTCTTAAGATAGAGAGATATGGCTGTGATCACGGCACCGTAACCGATGTCACCAAGCATCAAACCGAAGAAGAACGGGAAGATCACAGACATTATCACGGTCGGATCGATCTCGTGGTATTTCGGAACGGCGTAAGTCGTCGAGAGAACCTCGTAATCCTTTACGTATCCCGGATTCGTTAACTTCGTAGGTGGATCAAATTCCTTGTCCATTATTACCTCAACCGCTACTTTTCCATTGGTTGCCTTTTCGACTTTTGATTTGAATTCTTCAAGGATTTTCTCTGGAATGTATCCAACTACTACAAAGGCGAATTTTGATGTAAGGGCTTGTAGGGGCAGTTCTGATTTCTCTACCTCCATGCTTAGGTATTCTTCAATTGCAAGCATTAATTCAGACTCTTTTTCCTTGAAACTAGCTATCTCTTCATTGAGTCTTTTAATTTCTTCCTGCGTTGCTGAGATTTCCGACTGAATCTCTTTCATTCTTGCATCGTAATCTTCAACATCGGGTATTGGAATCTCACGGTAACCGAACTCCTGAAGGACTTTGAAGACCTCCTCAGCGAACTCCTGCTTAACGAACACGGCAATGATGTATTCTTTTCCGTAGTCTTTTATGAAAGCTTCGAACTCTTCGGTAATTTCTTTGATTTTATGGCGGGGATCCGCTTTAACGTAGCCTGTGAAAGCTCTTATCGTCTTATAGTCTTTTAGAAGCCTTGGCGGAATTCCCAAAACCTTGAGAGGCTCGATTATCCTCAGTTCATCTGTCAAGGCTCGGATTTTTTCTTCCAACTCCCTGATTTTTTCTATCTTAGCTCCGATTTCCCTTTGATATTCTTCGAGTTTTGCATCGAGGTTTGTTGCGACTTCTTCAATTCTGTATCTTCTTTTTGGGACAAAATTCTCCGGATCGAGTTTTAGGTAAGACAGTATGCTTCTAAGTTGGACTAAGCTCCTTGATAGCACACCGGCTTTTTCAAAAGGTTCGCCGAGAGTGAAATACTCCTCCTCAGCGGGACTCTCAATGTGTAAGGCATTTAATGCATAGAGAATCTCGGATACCTCTTCGAAATAGTCTCTTGGACCCACTACCGAGATTTTTACCATCTTTTCGGGCTTAAGCATTTTCGATCGCCCTCACAAATTCGGTGTATAAAAACTCAACAACTTCATCGATTTTCGATTCACCTCTTTTGACAATCGAGTTTATCTCGGCAGTCCTACTTTCTTTGATTTTTGTTTTTTCCAAATCTATGTCAGCTCTTGATTTTGATATAATTTCTTCCTTAATCTTTTCGGCTTCCTCCTTAGCTTTTTCTATTAAATTTCTTGCTTCCTCCTTAGCGACGAAAATCTTTTTCTTTCTTTCCTCTTCAGCCTCTCTGATAATCTCTTCCATTCTTTGTTCAGCTTCTTTAATTTTTTCAAGGATCTCTGCTTTTTCCATGCAGTTCACCTCGTAAAAATTTAATGCTGTCAGGCTTTTTCGAATTTTAGAAAAAGGTGATATTTAAACATTTCTTTTTTTTTTAATTCCGCAATAACAGTTATCCACCGCTGAGGGGTGGAAAAATAGCCACAACGTCGTCTTTTTTCAATTTTACATTTCCCTTAGCTATGTTTCCGTTCACCATCAAGATTGCGTAGTCGTATAGTTTTTTAAATTCTGGGTAAATTTCAGCAAGTTTTTCAAGGAGCTCCTCGGTGTCTTTTGCATCGATTTCGATCTCTTTTTTTCCGGCTATTTCTCTGAAATTTGCGAAGAGTTTTACCTTTACCATACTACACCCGAAACATTACCTGTGTTGTAGTTCTAAGCTTCTTTCTAATTCTCTGCATTTCATACGTATAGAGCATCATAACGTTGCCCGCATATCTATTGAATCCGAATGCTTTTTCGAGGAATTTTGCATGTCTTTTGTCACGGACGTAGATAACGTATTCCCCTCCAAGATTTGTCATCTCAAGGATTATCGGTATGTGGAATTTGTTCCAGTCAAATTCATCAACGAACTTGGCGATAAATTCGAGTTCTTCCTTTTCTATATCGTATTCGTTTCCATCTTTTGCTCTTATTGTTGGATTTTCGGACTCCATAAGAGCCTTCAGGCTTTGTTTACGTTCAGGGAGATGTCTATTAACTGACTCTATTAATTTCGCCAACACTCTATCTGTCATTCTGTTTATCATCTTTCCACCTCAATCTTAACATTCCGTGCTTTACGCAAAATTCTTTGGCAAAGTTACCCTCTCTTATGCTTAGCTCAAGCGTTTTGAAACTTCCAATTAGAGCCAGAGGCTCGCCAATCCCGACATCGCTATACGTTCTGACGAGGGGTATTTCTAATTCTTTGAAATAGATCTTTTTAATTTTTTTGTTATTTATCACTGTGTCTTTTATATCCGTCACAACATTTCCAAATCTGTCGATGTAAACGACGTTACATCTGATCTCCGTGTCCGAGATCTCGATTTTGAATAAGTTTAGCTTTCTAATTTCGTTAGTTTCTTTAAAGTATTTGTAGTCACCCTTACTCAGTAATGCGGCGGCTGGAGCGAAAATATCTCTTCCGTGGAATGTCGCCGACAACTCCCCGACAAGCTCCGATATTCTCTCGTCTATGTGGTAAATTTTAATTATCCCGTCCTCCTTCGCCGAAGGATAAGCAATCCCGTTGTCGGGGCATACAAAGTAGTAATTCTTTGTTTCAATCATTAGAGCTTTTCTGTCACTACCCACCCCGGGATCGACGACGGCGACAAATATCGTATCTCGCGGAAAGAATTTGTATGCATTGTATAGGAGGAAAGCTCCCTCCATCACATTCTGCGGTGTGACGCTGTGGGTTATATCAATCACTTCGGTGTCCGTGAGCTTTCTGATGACTCCTTTCATCACACCGGGGTAGTATTCTCCGAAATCCGTGAGTAAGGCAATCACCATGATTCACAGTGGGTTAATTCCTCGATGGGGTATCTACTTGGAGCTTTCGGCTGTTCGGCTGGATAGCCTATGGGGAGGATGGCGGCAGGTCTCGCATAACTCGGTATTCCCAATATTTCTGCCACCTTTTCATCGTCATAAGCACCAACCCATACGGATGCGAGACCCATGCAATGAGCGGCGAGGAGGATGTTCTGAACAGCGGCGGCAGCATCCTGTTCCGCATATATCCTCCCACGTTCGCCGTAAACCCTCATACTTCTTGGATAATTCGCAACGACAACTATAACAACGGGAGCTTCAGCTATAAACATCTGCTTTAGGGAGGCTATTGCCAATTTGAGCTTAGTTTCCTCGTCCCGAACAACGATGAAATCTCTTGCCTGCAAATTACCCGCTGACGGAGCGGCGTTCCCCGCTTCGAGGAGTTTTTTTATAATTTCGTTGCTGATATCTTTTTTCAGAAATTTTCGAACGGATCTCCTCGTAAATATAGCTTCAAAGCACTCCATGTTTGTTTCTATACATTATAATATTAATAAATTCTTTGCGATATTAGCATTCTGCCATGATATCTATACAGCCCATATTCAGCCATCATATACTCACTACCTAATTGTTAATTTTATCTCTAACTTGATGTTGTCCCATACCATATCTGTTATCTCAAAACCAAACTTTGTGTCATTGTGGTTTGAGTGTTCGTTAGAATAAAATTTATATACCTCTTTTTACTGAAAAAAGTATTGAGGTGATAAAATGGCGGAGTTGCCACTTGCACCAATTGATAGATTAATAAGAAAAGCGGGTGCCGAAAGGGTTAGTGAAGAGGCTGTCGAAAAGATGGCTGAAGTTCTCGAAGAATACGCATTGCAGGTTGCTAAGAAAGCTGTCGAAATTGCAAAGCACGCTAACAGAAAGACAGTCAAAGCAGAGGACATCAAGCTTGCACTTAGCATGTAAATTAAATTTTTAATTTTTATTTTATTTTGTTTAAGTATTTCAAGCTTGAGGTAACAAAACTTCTCACTTCGCTGGGATTTTTGTAGGATATTCACACTGCTTGTTTACGTCTAAGTCGAGGCGGAAAAGGGATAAAATTTTAATTAATTTTTTTCAAATTTGATTTGTGAAGTGCGAAAATCACCTTAGATGTGTGATTAAGTGTGCTTTGGATCTCAACTGTTTCGATATGGATGTTTACTCGGAACTGCTGAAAAGAGGACAAGCTACGGTAGACGAGCTCGCCGAGACCTTCAAGAAGGATAAAAGCACGGTCTACAAATCCCTCCAGAATCTTCTTGAAAAGGGTATTGTGACGAGGGAATACAGAATTCTGAGAAGTGGCGGTTACAAATACATTTACAAGCCAGCACCTTTTGAAAAATTCAAAGAAACTGTATCCCGTAGCATAAATCAGTGGGTCAAGACTCTTGAAGCTTTCCTAAGTTCCCTTGAAGGATATACTGAGGATAAAATTGTGCAGACAATCGAAACGGGTAGGTAGACAATATAGAAAAGTTTAAATACATTATTCATGCACCTTCCTATATGGTGAGAACAATCTCAGGTGGTGGACTTTGGCTTAAGCACTGCGATAAAGCATCGTAAAAGAGAAGGAGCAAATCCGATAATAGCCGAAATAAAAGTCTATTCTCCGAAATACGGTGATCTTCTTGGGGATAGAGATCCGATCGATATTTTGAGAGCTTACGAGAGAGCCGGAGTCGTGGGCATCTCCTACATTACGGAGCCGAAATACTTTGGGGGTGACTTCAAGCTCTTCCGAAAGATTTGTCGGGAAACAGATCTTCCCGTTCTGAGAAAGGATTTTATAACAAGCAAGAATGAAATCGAGAGATCAGCCGAAGCCGAAGCATCCGCCGTTTTAATCATCACAAGAATTTTAGGAGAGAGAACAGCAGAATTCGTAGATTACGCTTTGGAGCATGGGCTGGAAACGCTCGTCGAAGTTCACAGCCTTGATGAAATTAGAATAGCGAACGAAATAAGGACGACGATGATCGGGATAAACAACCGTGATATATCCAGACTTGAGAAGGACGATGGGACGGTTGAGCTTACAGAGAAACTCTGCAGATATGTGAGAGATGGAGTAATAAAGGTCAGCGAGAGTGGGATAAGCAGTATCGAAGATCTTAAACGAGCTTTAAGGTATGCGGATGCGGCACTCATCGGAACCGCATTCATGAAAGCTGAGGACACCGAGAGTATCGTCAGAAGATTTGTGGAGGCGAAGTTATGCTGAGCAAAATGGTTGATAGAAAGAATCTGAGCTTTGAAGAAGCTTACGATCTCTTTAATGAACTCTTAAGAGAGAGTGAAGTCAGGATAGCCGCTTACCTAACAGCCTTGCAGGTGAAGGGATACACAGCAGAGGAGATAGCTGGATTTGCAAAGGCTGTTAGGGATAGAGCTTTGAAGCTCGAACTCGGTGAAGTCTGCGATACGTGCGGAACAGGTGGCGATAATGCTTCAACGATAAATGTTAGCACAGCCTCCGCGATAATTCTCTCATGTTTCAAGAGGGTTGCTAAACATGGAAACGTGGGAGTGACATCCAAAAGCGGATCAGCAAACGTCCTTTCAGCTTTGGGTATAAGGATTGAACTGACTCCAGAAGAAGTTAAAAGATCCCTTGAGAAAACGAACTTCGCATTCATATTTGCTCCGAAATATCACCCTGTTCTGAAGAAGGTAATGCCCGTGAGGAAAACTCTTGGAATAAAAACGGTATTCAATGTTTTGGGACCTCTAACGAACCCAGCTGAACCGAAATATCAGGTGGTCGGTGTTTACTCCTCGGATCTCGTAGATAAGGTTGCCGAAGCTCTGAACCTGCTCGGAGTTAAGAAAGCCATAGTTGTTCACGGAAACGGTTTAGATGAGGTAAATCCCCATGGAGAGAGTTTGGTAGCTGAGGTGGATGGGAGTGTTGATGAATACAGAATCTCTCCGGAGGATTTTGGACTCGAGAGGGTTAGGGTAATCCCATGTAAATCAGCCAAAGAGAGCGCTCAAAGGATCAAAGCGGTCTTTTCAGGGAGGGGATTAAAGGAAGACAGAAACTTCATAATTCTGAATGCGTTATTAGCTCTTTACGCCGCAGGATTCGAATTTGGTGAGGGCAGGGAACTAATTGAGTCCGTCTTGGGTGGAGATGTGCTAAGGAAATTAGAGGAGATAAGAGATGTTTGTAAGAAAGCTTGATCCTGTAGATCCCTTAAAACTTTACAACATTTTAAGAGATTACGATTATCCGTTCATCCTCGAATCAGCGGAAAAACACGAGAGAAAGGCTAAATATATCTATCTTTCATCAAATCCGTCATTCGTCATTGAAATATGCGAATACGGAACTAAGGTGGATGGAAATAAATTTTCAAAGGAAAGAAACCCCCTTAAAGCGTTGAAAGATTTCATTGAGTTTGGAGAATTTGGGGAGAAATTTTCAGGAGGACTTGTGGGATACGTTGCATACGATGCCGTTCACAACTATATAGGTGGGGAGATCAGGGAGCCCTCCGTATTCGCATACTATGAAAATTGCTTTGTCTTCGATAACAGCAGAAATGAACTCTACTACGTTTGCACGAATAAAGATGAAATAAAGAAAGCTGAAACTCTAATAAGTAAAGCTAAGAGATCTGAAATATCGAAGGAAGACGGATGCTCTGAGATCCTAAGATGCGATGCTGACAGGGATGCTTTTATTGAAATGGTTTTAGATGCAAAAGAATACATTTTCGACGGTGAAGCTTTTCAGATAGTCCTTTCAAGGGAATACGAGATTAAAACGGATCTCCCATCATTCCAGATATATCTGAATCTGAGGAAGGTCAATCCGAGTCCCTACATGTTCATGCTTGAGTTTGAAAAGAGTTTGATCGGAGCTTCTCCGGAAACAATGGCTTCAGTAGAGGGAAGGCTACTGAAGGTAAATCCCATCGCGGGGACTGTGGGAAGAGGTCGGAACGAGGAGGAAGATAATCTTCTTGCGAAATCTATGCTCTCTAATGAAAAGGAAATTGCAGAACACGTGATGCTTGTTGATCTTGCAAGAAACGATGTGAGGAAAGTGTGCAGGGCTGGAAGTGTTAAGGTGACCAAGTTCATGGAGGTTGTGAAATACAGCCATGTCCAGCATATTGAAAGTGAAGTTGTCGGAGAACTCGATGATTCCAAAGATGTCTTTGATGCTGTGGAAGCCGCTTTTCCGGCGGGAACTCTAACGGGAGCCCCTAAGATCAGAGCTATGGAGATAATAGAGGAGCTTGAGAAATCGAGAAGGAAAATCTATGGAGGATGCGTGGGGTACTTCTCGGTGAACGGATGGAGTGACATGGCTATAGCGATTAGAATGGCAGAGATCGATAAAATTTGTAGGGTCAGAGCTGGAGCGGGAATAGTTGCGGACTCAGATCCAAAAAAGGAGTTCTTAGAGACTGAAAGGAAAATGAGTGCGGTCTTAAACGCTCTTGAGGTGGTAGGATGATTCTGATCGTGGACAACAGGGATTCTTTTGTCTGGAATCTCGCCGAATACATCTCTTTATTTGATAGAGTGAAAGTTGTCCCGAATACGATCGAACTTAAAGAGATAAGAAAAATCGACCCCGACGGGATCGTGATCTCTCCGGGTCCCGGCTCTCCCAAAAACAAAGGGGATATCGGGAACTGTGTCGAGATAATCCTAAACACGAACGTTCCACTCTTAGGTGTCTGTTTAGGACATCAGATAATAGGCTATGCTTTCGGAGGAGATGTGAGCAAAGTTAAGCCGTATCATGGTAAAAGGAGTCTCATCAGGCACGACGGCAAAACGATATTCGAAGGTGTTAGGAATCCCATTGAAGCTGGAAGGTATCACTCCCTCGCCATTACAACCATCCCGAAGTGTCTTGAGGTATCTGCCGTCTCCAATGATGGAATCGTGATGGGATTGAGACACAAGAAAGAGCCAATAGAGGGCGTTCAATTCCACCCTGAGAGCGTTTTAACTCCACGGAGAGAGGGTTTGAAAATAATAAGGAATTTTCTCAGGATTTGCGGGAGATAGTATGTTCGTGAAGATTTGTGGGATTAAAAGCTTAGACGAGCTTAGAGTGGTTGAAAAATACGCAGATGCAACGGGTGTCGTAGTTGAATGCCATTCTAAGCGGGTAATATCTGTTGATCTTGCAAGGGAGCTTATCAGATTATCGAAGATCCCCGTTTTTGTTGTATCTACCTTGAATAGCTTCAAGGATTGGGCTAAAGTGATAGAGAGGTCTGAAACCGATCACGTTCAAATTCATTCGGATATGTCCGCTGAGGACATTGATAAGATAAAATCAGAATACGGTGTCCGTGTTATTAAAGCTTTCAGGGTTCCTGAGAAGTGCGATGATCCGATGGAGACTGCGGAGAAAATAATAGATGAAATAGAACTTTATGAGGTTGATGGGATACTGCTCGACAACAGCATGGGTCGGGGGATCCTCCACGATCTCAGAGTTAGCAAAATCGTAGCAAAAAGATTTGATATAATCCTCGCCGGTGGGATAAATCCCAATAACGTTGCAGAAATAATCAAGTTTGTAAAACCGTTCGGTGTTGATGTTTCGAGCGGTGTTGAAGAAGATGGAAGGAAAAGCGATAGAAAAATTTCTGAATTTATTAAAGCTATTAAGAGCGTGATCTCATGAAGTTTGGTGAGTTTGGTGGTAGATTCGTCCCTGAGACGTTGATA
The DNA here is from genome assembly GCA_965561205.1 of uncultured Archaeoglobaceae archaeon. GTDB lineage: Archaea > Halobacteriota > Archaeoglobi > Archaeoglobales > Archaeoglobaceae > Geoglobus. The sequence continues at coordinate 37,373 of CBEWZU010000002.1, forward strand.
CCTCCCCTTAGGGAGTTAGAAAAAGCATACAATGAGCTTAAGGATGACGAAGAATTCAACAAAAAGCTGAATTACTACCTCCGTCAGTATGCTGGAAGACCCACACCTCTTTATTACGCTGAAAATCTGACAAAAAGATTGGGTGGGGCTAAAATCTACCTTAAGCGTGAAGATTTGCTCCACAGCGGTGCGCATAAGATAAACAACACGATTGGACAGGCATTATTGGCAAAATTCATGGGCAAAACCCGATTGATAGCTGAGACGGGAGCGGGACAGCACGGAGTCGCCACGGCGATAGCTGGGGCTCTTTTCGGAATGCAAGTGGATGTTTATATGGGTGCAGAGGATGTTGAAAGGCAAAAGATGAACGTATTCAGGATGAAGCTCTTGGGAGCCAACGTCATCCCAGTGGAAAGCGGTAGCAGAACTCTAAAAGATGCCATAAACGAAGCCCTAAGGGACTGGGTTGCCACGTTTGAAACGACGCACTATCTGATCGGTTCTGTTGTCGGCCCCCACCCTTATCCGACGATGGTCAGGGATTTTCAGTCCGTGATCGGAAAGGAGACTAAGAAGCAGATACTCAAAACCGAGGGACGTCTGCCGGATGTCGTGGTGGCATGCGTCGGAGGGGGAAGCAACGCCATAGGAATTTTCCACCCCTTTATTAACGATGACGTCAGGCTGATAGGTGTCGAAGCCGCTGGAAGAGGTATAGAGACGGGCAAACATTCAGCTTCACTTTGTGCAGGCGAAAGGGGTGTTCTTCACGGGATGCTTTCATACTTCCTACAGGATGAGGAGGGGCAGATCTCGACAACCCACAGCATAGCGGCGGGCTTGGATTATCCCGGTGTCGGCCCCGAACATGCATGGCTTAAGGAAAGCGGGAGGGCTGAATACGTTTCGGTGACTGACAACGAAGCCCTTAAAGCCTTCTTAGAGCTATCAAGAACTGAGGGGATTTTACCAGCCCTTGAGTCTTCTCACGCCTTAGCTTACGCCATGAAGCTTGCAAAGGAGATGGAAAGAGATGAAATCATCGTCGTAAATCTTTCGGGCAGGGGAGATAAGGATCTTGGAATTGTTATGGAGGCGGTTTCATGTTCATCCGACCCGCTTTGATCACGTTTATCACGGCGGGAGATCCCCATCCAAAGGCGACGCTTGATTTCATGCTCTCCTTGGAGAGATATGTCAATGTAATAGAGCTTGGGATCCCGTTTAGCGATCCGATGGCGGATGGCGAAACCATCCAGAGGGCGAACGTTAGAGCGTTGAAAGCTGGAACTAAGATCGAAGACGTGTTTAATATCATTAGGGAGTTCAGGGAACATTCAGATAAACCGATTGTCCTCATGACGTATTACAATCCCGTTTACAGGATGGGCGTGGAAAAATTCATCAAAAGGGCGAAAGACTCTGGAAGTAGCGGGATGATAGTCGTCGATCTTCCGCTTGAGGAATCCCGAGAGTATCTCAAAATCTGCAACAGATATGGGATGGGGACGATCTTCCTTGCAGCTCCAAACACCTCCGATGACAGACTGAAAGCGATCGACGAGGCAAGCTCCTTCTTTGTTTATCTGATCTCGCTTTACGGAACGACCGGGGCACGAGATCAAATCCCAGAAACAGCATTCAACCTCCTTAGGAGGGCGAAAAGAGCTTGCAGGAAGCCCTTGGCGGTCGGCTTCGGAGTCTCCTCACCTGATCACGTAGCCTCTTTGATAGGAGAGGGAGCTGACGGGATTGTCGTGGGAAGTGCCCTCATCAGCATAATCGAGGAGCTGGGCTGGGAAGCGTCAGAGGAGCTTGTAAAAAAAGTTAAAGAACTCAGGAAAGGCTTAACGGGAGGGAAGGATTAGGGGAATCGATGCGGTCGCATTCGGACTCACTCCCGGATACATCCCAGAGGGAACGGGGATTATCACAACGGAGTTGGAGGACGTCGCAAAATCGTGGAGAACCTGCAGGTAATACCACTGGATGTATTCGGGGTTGTTCCTCAGCGACTCTCCGATTATCTGGTTTGCCTTCGCAATGCCTTCGGCTTCAACCTGCTTTCTTTGGGCTTCGAGTCTCTCCTTCTGGACTATGAACTGCATTCTCTCAGCTTCCTGTTTCGCCTCTATCTTCGCTTGAATAGCCTTTTCTACGCTCTCAGGGAGATCGATGTTTCTTATTAAAACAGCCGTTATTATAATGCCGTAGGGCTTGAACTCCTCATCGAGTCTTCTTTCAAAATCCGTCTGGATGAACTCCCTCTTCTCCGTGTAGAGATCCTCTGCTTTGTATTGGGCTACTATGTCCCTTGCATGGGCTCTGATACGGCTTTCCATCCAGACTTCGTAATTCTTTAGGGTGGAATAAACCTTGGGAGCTTGATTCGGATCTATTTTGTATTGAATCGCCATGTCGAAGTAGACTGGCAACCCTTCGGATGTTAAGGCTTTTATGTGCTGTTCTCCGACGAGCTCCATTGTTTTCTCATACGTCGGCATTCTGACGATTTCGGTGATAAAGGGTGTTACGAAGTGCATTCCCGGTTGCAGAGGAGTATCCTGAACCTTTCCAAGGATCTTCACCACGCCCACTTCCGTTTGATCTATGACGACAACTGATGACGCTAATGTTATCAAGACAAATATTAACAGGATTGAGAGGATGGCCAATCCAACTTTCCTTGGACGTTTTCTTTCTATATGATTGAAATCCTCCATATAGGGTGGCTATTCAAAACACTAATAAAGTTTGTGTTAATTTTTTAAAGCTGTTTGTTGATCAATCGGTATGAACGGTTACAGTAAGATTCAGTGGGCTGAGAGGAATATGAAGGTTCTCTCGAAAATTAAGGAGAGGTTCGAGGACGAGAAGCCCCTTGAGGGTGTCAAGATCGGGATGGCTCTGCACGTGGAGGCGAAAACTGCAGTCCTCGTAAAGACCCTCATCGCTGGCGGGGCTGAGGTTGCGATAACAGGATGCAATCCCCTCTCCACGCAGGACGATGTGGCGGAGGCTTTGAGAAAAGACGGAATAAGATGCTTTGCTAAGAGGGGAATGTGTAAAGAGGAGTATTACAACGCACTAAACGAGGTGATCGATTTCGAACCCGATATCGTGATCGATGACGGGGCGGATCTCATCTCGCTCCTCCATCACGAGAGGAGGGACAAAGCCGATAGGATAATGGGGGCTACCGAAGAGACAACAACAGGAGTGATAAGGCTGAGGGCGATGGAAAGAGATGGGGTGCTCAAATTCCCAGTCATAGCGGTAAACGATGCATACACGAAGTATCTCTTCGATAACAGATACGGAACGGGTCAGTCGACGTGGGACGGGATATTCAGGGCTACGAACATGCTCATAGCTGGGAAGACTGTCGTCGTGGCGGGGTATGGATGGTGCGGTCGCGGAATCGCTATGAGGGCGAGGGGATTGGGTGCGAGGGTTATCGTGACGGAAGTCGACGAGATAAGAGCCTTAGAAGCGATAATGGACGGCTTCGAGGTTATGAGAATGGACGAAGCGGCAAGGATAGGGGACCTATTCATAACAGCTACGGGGAATAAGAACGTGATCAATCGGGGTCACTTCGCTCTGATGAAGGACGGAGCGATTTTGGCGAATGCGGGACATTTTAACGTCGAGATAAATCTGAACGATTTGGAGAATTTAGCCGTGGATATTAGGGATTTAAGGGAAAATCTTAAGGAATTCAACTTGGGGAATAAAAAGCTCTACCTCCTCGCAGAGGGGAGGCTCGTAAATCTCGTTGCGGCGGAGGGTCATCCGATAGAGGTGATGGATATGAGCTTCTCGAATCAGGCTTTGGCGGTTGAATACATCGTGGAAAACCACGAAAAACTTGAAAAAAAAGTTTACAGAATGCCGGAGGAGCTTGACAGGCTCGTTGCAAAACTGAAACTTGAGAGCATGAACGTGAGGATCGACGAGCTAACGGAGGAGCAGATTCGCTATCTCTCCGACTGGAGGGAGGGGACGTGATCTGGTATTACAGACCCTACAAAAATCCGGTTGCAAGAATCAGATATTTTTTGAAGCTCTCCCCGCTGTATGCGATCGTCTTTTTCATCGTATTGGGGAGGTTTCTGAAATACGGTCTTTCGCCGAGATTCGTGATCCCAGTGATTCCCCTATTCGTGACGCTCATCTTTTTCACGCTTTTGATCATGATGAAACCAAAGTATGGTTACACGGACGAGCAGTTCGTTCACTTTTCGGGGAAAAGGGTAGATAAGTGGAGGGCGAGATTTAGACCTGACTTTAAAAGGCTTACAGTTGATGTGGAAACGGATGGGAAAAATTTCAAACTGTATTTTGAGAATGAAGAGGATATGAGGAACTTCCTCAGGGATGTCAGTGCACTGAATGTATTGCCTTGAAAACCAAATCGAAAGAGGAAATCATTAATATCCTCTCGCGTTTAATTTCTTTATGTTCGGCGTTTACGATCTGCCTCTGTTCAGACCTCCGAGCGAAGCGAAGAGTTTGATTATTCAGGCGACAATAGGATGCTCACACAACAAATGCACCTTTTGCGGCATGTATAAAATGAAGAAATTCAGGATAAAGAGCTTTGAAGAGATAAAAAGAGATATCGACTTTCTAAAAAATTTTTACGGTGATGTCGAGAGAATTTTCATCGCAGACGGTAACGCCCTCTGCATGGATACGGAAGATCTTCTCAAAATCCTAAGATATGTAAAAAGCGTTTTCCCATCTCTTAAACGCGTATCGATATACGCAACGCCGATGGATCTTCTAAATAAGAGCTTGGATGATCTAAAGACTTTAAGAAAGGAGGGTTTATTCCTTATCTATTTAGGGATCGAAAGCGGTGACGATCAGATCTTGCGGGAAATAAGAAAGGGCGCTACAAGTGATGAAATTATAAAAGCGGGAAAAAGGGCTATAAAAGCTGGCATGACTTTGAGCACCACAGCCATCTTAGGTCTTGGAGGAAAGGAAAGGAGCTATGAGCACGCTGTGGGGACTGCGAGAGTTTTAAACGAAATAAAACCTCATTACACTGCGTTTCTCACACTAATCATCGTAGAAAAAACACCCCTCCACACAAAGCTCTTGAGGGGAGAATTCAAGCCGCTCAACCAGATCGAACTGTTAGAAGAGCTTAAAATCATAGTGGAAGGACTAAACTACAAAACTGTTTTCAGAGCAAATCACGCCTCCAATTATTTGCCATTAAGAGGAGACCTTCCCGATGACAAAGAAAAGATTATTGAGGTGATAGATTACGCCATAAGGCATCCTGAAATTTTGAGAGCAGATCATGTCAGGGGACTGTAATCCCATGTCATAGGATAAATCTCGAAAATTGAGAAAAATTTATATATCTGTGGTCTAATCCATCAACAATGAGCCACGAAGTCTATGACAAAGTGAAAAAAGAAATTTACATGTCAAGAGAAGAAATTGATAAAATAAGGAACAAACGATTTAAGAAAATTGTCCGATATGTTTATGAAAACTCTCCACTTTACAGGAGGAAGTTCAAGGAGGCTGGAATCGACATCGAGAGGATCAAAAACGTGGATGACATTTCAAAATTACCCTTAACGACAAAAGAGGAGTTAAGGAGGAGCTATCCTCTGAAAGCCTCGTGTGTTGATAAAGAAAAAATCGTGAGAATCCAGATGAGTGGAGGGACAACGGGACAACCCGTTATCGTGCCATACACGAGACACGACGTGGAGCAGTGGAAGGATATGATGCTGAGGGCTTTTTACCTCGCCAGCGTAACGGAACGGGATGTTATCCAAATAACACCCGCCTTCGGACTGTGGAACGGTGGCTTTGGATTCCACTTTGCCGCTGACGCGATAAACGCATTCGTGATCCCCACGGGACCCGGAAACACAAGAAACCAGATAAGATTTATGAGAGATTTCGGAACGACCGTCCTCTGCTCAACCGCAAGCTATCCCTTAAGGATTGCGGAGGTTGCCGAGGAGATGGGAGAAGATATCTCGAAATTCGATGTGAAAAGACTCATTCTCGGTGCGGAGCCTTGGAGCGACAAGATGAGGGAGCAAATCGAAAGGATATACGATGCAAGAGCTTACGACATCCCCGGACTCACGGAGATGGGTGGTGTCGGGACTGTCGGATTCGAGTGTCCTCTTCGCAACGGGTTGCACATGTGGGAGGATAATTACATCGTCGAAATTGTGGACGAGAACGGTGAGCCCGTTGGTGAGGGTGAGGAGGGAGAAATCGTTTACACAGCCCTTAACAGAGAGGCGATGCCCCTTATAAGATACAAAAGTGGTGAGGTAAGCTCGTTAATCGGAGAAGAATGCGAATGCGGGATAAATCACCTAAAAATCGAGAGAATAAAGGGAAGAACAGATGACATGATAATCTACAGGGGAGCAAAATTCTATCCATCCGATATCGAGAGCATATTAGCTCAATACGGTGTAAGACATTACAAAATTGTTGTGTCAAACGGTGGTGTAGAGGTAATTTACGAGGGGGATGAGAGTTTGGTCAGAAAAATCCTCAAGGACATCTCCGAATTTATAGGAATTAGACCGAAGATCTCGGCTGTCAACAGTGGAACCCTCGAAAGATTTGAGGGGAAAGCCAAAAGGCTTGTTAAGGTTTAAGGTGGTTTGTATGAGCGTTATAGCCGCGATTTATGTTGTGAATATTGTCCTGATAATCATCGGGGCGGTTCTTGCTTACAGGAAGGGTAGGTTATGATAATCCTCTCGGTTTTTTTGATTTATCTGGTTTTGATGTTTCTTATCGGTTTAATTGAATACAGAAAATCCAAAGGTCTTTTGGAGTATTATCTTGCTGGAAAAAGACTTGGTGCCACCGTCGTCAGTTTTTCCTTTTTTGCCACTTACTTCAGCACCTCAGCCTTCCTCGGTGGTGGTGGTTTCGGCTTCGTTGCTGGATTCCAGTGGTCTGCGTTTCTTTCTTTCTTCCACATTCTTTTCGCGATCCTCGCTTGGATTGTTATCGCCCCTCCCCTTAAGAGGGTAGCGGATCAGACTGGAGCTCTAACAATCCCCGACATGTTTGGAGCCAAATTTGGAAGGGGAGTTAAGATAATCACTTCGGTGGTTATAATAGTTTTCTTCGCCTTTTACATGGTTTCGATTTACAAGGGTGCCGGAAACCTGCTCGAAGTTATGTTGGGAATTTCCTACACCCACGGATTGATTATAACGGCAATAATCGTTATGCTTTACACATCCCTCGGCGGATTCAGAGCAGTCGTCTATACAGACCTCATACAGGGTGTTTTGACATTTATTGGAGGTGTTATCCTCTTCTTTGCGTTAATCTATTATTTAGGAGGGTTTTCAGCAATAGAAAGTTTAAGAAACGCACAGATATTTGCTGGAAGCGGTGAACTGCTGTTCGAGATGGGAAAGCTGGCACCGCCTCCCATTATGAAGGTGGGAATGGTTATACCCTTCATTCTAAGCCTGACATTCGCCATAAGCATTGCACAACTATCCTCCCCCCAGCTTATCGTGAGGTTTGTCGCCGCTAAAGATGACCGGGTCATCAAAAGGGGAATGGTTCTAACGCCGCTCATAATCGGGATATTCGCCCTTTGCGTTTTCAGCATAGGGCCATTCGGCTGGCTTGTTATCCCAAAATCTGAAGTTGTCAAGTTTTTGAAGAATCCTGATTTGGTCGTTCCGTTTTTAGCTATGAAAGTGCTTCCCGTTGGCGTTAACGCTCTTCTGCTCACGGCTATCATAGCGGCGGCGATGTCAACGATAAACTCCCTCCTTCATATGATGGCTACCTCCTTCACAAAGGATATCCTAAACAGGGACAGTGTCCCGCTCACGAGGATTATGGTCGTGGTATTCACGATGGTCCCCCTGATCTTTGCGATAAATCCCCCCGATGTGATCGTTGCAATAGTCGGTGTGAGCTTCTCCGTGATAACATCTGTTTTCCTTATTCCCTTATTAGCTATGCTGTATTCTCAACCCTCAAGAAATTCCGTAATAGCGTCGATGATTGCCGCTCTATTCGTATCAATCGCTTGGTATCTCCTGTTTTACAAAACCTACTGGATATATCCAGTTATTCCGGGACTGCTGGCTTCGGCTGTTACGTATTTCGTTTTTGAAAAGATTTTTTAAAAACACTGAAAACTCCAGACCATGCGTAGATGGGTGGTTTTAATCCTCACGATTATCTTTTGGGGGTTAGCTTTCACAGCGATAAAATATTCCGTTCTATTCATATCACCTCTATCCGTCGCCGCTTTAAGGTTCGGAATTGCCGATTTACTTTTTGCGGTTAATATCCTCTTTAGAAGAAGGATAGAATGGAGGGATATTCCCAAAGTGTTCTTGTTAGGTCTTTTTGGGGTCACAATTTATCACATCTCTCTGAACACGGGTGAGATCTACGTATCTTCGGGGGTGGCGAGCATAATAATAGCCCTCGCTCCGATTTTCGTCCTCATACTGTCATGGGCTTTTTTAAAGGAAGAGATAACTCCCGCCAAGGTTATGGGAACTCTGATAGCCTTCGTGGGGGTGGCGATAATCTCAGAACCCTCATCGGCGAACCTTTACGGGATAGCTCTTGTTTTAATCAGCACGATTGCCGCGGCAATCTACACAACCTTTGGAAAGAGCTTAATGTCCAAATATGACTCCATTACCCTTACGAGCAATGCGATGATTCTTGGGTCGGTGCCTTTATATCCCTTTCTCCTGATTTCATTTTCCGAGCTTTTATCAGCGGGTGATACAGCTCTTTTAGCTTCTGTTGCCTTTCTCGGTATCTTTTCCACATATCTCGGTTATCTCGGATGGTATTACTTTCTCGAAACGGAGGAGGCTTCGAGAGCTTCCGTGTTTCTCCTTGCCATCCCGGTTGTATCCCTTCTTGCTGGTTATTTCTTATTAAACGAGACACTAACGATTAGAACTTTTGTCGGGTCTGCGACCGTGATTGTTGGAATTTACCTCGTGCTGAGGAAAAAACAACTGAAAAATTTTTAAATAATTTCATAAATCATTAATCCAATGGAAAAAATCGACAAGATGGATTTAAAAATTCTTTCAGAATTGCAGGAAGATGCTCGAAAAAGTTTAAGGGAGATTGCAGAGAAATTGGGGGTTACCGAAGCCACGATCTACAACAGGATCAACAAGATGAAGAAGATGGGGATCATTGAGAAATTCATTCCCGTGATAAATTACTCCATGCTCGGATTTGACCTGATAGCCGTTATAGGAATAACCGCCGAGGGTGGGAAGATCGTTGAAGTGGAGAATCTGCTCGCCAAACTTCCGAATGTCACCGCCGTTTACGACGTTACGGGGGAGTTCGATGTAATAGCAGTTGCAAAGTTCAGAGACAGGGAAAGCTTAAACAGATTCGTTAAAGATGTTGGGAAATTGGAGCACGTCGTGAAAACATACACTATGCTCGTTTTGAATGTCGTCAAAGAGACGCACATGCTCGATATAAAAAAGCTTTTTGATGTATGATTTTATCAGATATTTGAAATGAAATTTCGGAAAAAGCTTTATTAAATGGTATTTTCAAGACGTTGCAATGGCTAACAAAAATAATGCGGAAAATGAGGAGAACGTTAAGGTTCTGGACTTGGAAGATCTTCCCCACGTTGGGGCAACCACAGCCGAGAAGTTAAGAGAAGCAGGATATTTCTCGATAGAAGCGATAGCTGTCGCATCTCCAGCGGAATTAAGCAGCGTCGCCGAGATTGGTGAATCGACGGCGGCAAAGATCATAGCGGCGGCAAGAAAACTCGCAAATGTCGGCGGATTTGAGACTGGAGACACCGTCTATGAGAGGAGATTGAAGATCGGAAAAATAACTACGGGAAGTAAAGCTCTTGACGATCTCCTCGGTGGTGGTGTTGAGACACAGGCTATAACAGAGCTGTTCGGCGAATACGGATCTGGTAAGACGCAAATCTGTCATCAGTTAGCTGTTAACGTTCAGTTGCCTAAAGAAAAGGGTGGTTTAGAGGGAGCTGTAATAGCGATTGATACCGAGGGAACGTTCAGACCCGAAAGAATTATCCAGATGGCTGAGGCTAAGGATTTGGATCCCGATAAGGTATTGAAGAACATCTACGTGGCTCAGGCTTACAACTCAAATCACCAGATGCTTCTTGTGGATAACGCAAAGGAGCTCGCAAACAAACTGAAAAAAGAGGGAATAAATGTCAGATTACTTATTGTGGATTCTCTAACAGCCCATTTCAGAGCTGAATACGTTGGAAGGGGGACACTCGCTGACAGACAACAGAAGCTAAACAGACATCTCCATGATCTCCTGAGGTTCGGTGAGATTTTCAACGCCGCCATTGTTGTCACGAATCAGGTTATGGCAAAACCTGATCAGTTCTTCGGAGATCCAACAAGACCCGTTGGAGGTCACATCGTAGCCCACACGGCAACTTTCAGAGTATATCTGAGAAGAAGCAAAGGAGAACTCAGAGTTGCAAGGCTGATAGACTCACCGCATCTGCCAGAGAGCGAGGCGATATTCAAAATAACGGAGAGGGGAATCGAAGACAAATGATGTATTGGGGCGTGATTATTTCTCTCTTGATTTACATTTTCATTATCACAGTATCAATTCTGCTCGCCAAGAGAGGGATAAGGTGAACAAATTCGCCGCCGTCATCATCCTGACGATAGCCTTTGGATTGCTTGGGATCTTAGCTCTAAGTTCGACAAGCTATTCAAGTGTTTCAGATATTTTGAAGATGGATAAACCTAATAGGGTCGTTGTAATGGGTAACGTGACAAAAGGAAGCGTTCATTACAATAAAACACTTGAATTTAGGATAAATGATGGAATAGAGGAGGTCAAAGTAATCTACTCAGGATACGTAAGGCTTGACAACGTGAGCGGTTACGGAACCGTCGTAGTCAGAGGGATATATTACCCCGAAAATCGAACGATTGTCGCAAACAGTGTTGAGTCAAAATGTCCTTCAAAGCAATAGAATTGGAAGACGTTTGGAAGATGTATCGAGATGACTGGATTCTCAGGGAAGTTACCATATCTTTCAAAAAAAACGGGCTTTTCGCAATTGTGGGAGATAACGGGAGCGGAAAAACGACGCTTATTAAGATAATGTGCGGTTTGATAAAGCCCACTCGTGGGATTGTTAGAATCTTCGGGAAGAAAATAAACGGCTGGAAATATAAAAAGCATATAGGTGTTTTGCTTCACGAAAACGTTCTATACGAGGAGCTTACCGTGGAAGAGAACCTGAGATTTTACTCAGAATTTTACGGTTTCAGCAATCTTGCGAAAAGAGTTTTTGAAGAATTTGGGCTTGACAGATATAGAGATACGAAGGTAGGTGAACTATCCTACGGATGGAAAAAAAAAGCAAACTTTATCAGAGCTTTATTAGGTGATCCCTCCATTTTACTGCTTGATGAACCCTTTGCGGGATTGGACGAAAAAACTCGGAAAACTGTTGAGGAGATAATGATAGAACTCTCAGAGGACAAAATCGTTATCTTTACAATACCTTATAAGCCGAGTATTGATTGTAATATTCTCAAAATAGAGAATAAAGCCGTATGTGGGAACTTCTGATTAAAGATATTAAAGTGGAGCTAAGAAGAGGTTTTGAAATCCTTGCCTCGGTGTCTTTCGTCCTCGTTTCATCCCTCTTACTCGCCCAAACAAGTATCAATCTTGTGGCTTCGTTTTATGTTTTGGTTGTGTTTTTGGCGGTTTTTACTTCAACAACATCTTTCGTCAGAGAAATGGACTCTAAAACCTTGGAAGGTTTGAAACTCTTGCCAACACCAAGTTACATAATCTTCTTGGAAAAAGCTGTCTTTTCTTTCATTCTGATAATTTTTCAGGGATTTTTGGGGATGTTGTTTCTATCTCTTTTCTCAAATAGTTTTGAATTGCTTGAAATATTCCCCCTGTTCGTTGTGTTTTCTTTATACATCTCGGTTATCTCTTCTTTCTCTTCGGCACTTGTCATGTTCTCCGAGGGCAGAGGCTTTTTAATACCTATGATGGTGTTTGTGTTCACTGCACCGATAATTCCGACCCTTTTAAGGGGAGACGTCCTCTCACTTGCTATTGAAACTATCGCGGTAATCCTCATTGCAACTGTCCTTACGACCTTTGTTCTCGAAAGTTAAAGCGGGATCAGACACAAAATCTCAAGACTATCTGAATCTTCATTGATAATCTGATGAAGCTCGTTCGGCTTAACGAATATGGCATTTCCCGGTTTGATCTTTATCTTGTTCTTCCCATCTGTCAGGTAGCCTTCACCTTTTATGACAAACATCTCGTGTTCCCAATCATGGGTGTGCAGAGGCGTGTAACCACCTTTTTTTATCACGATGTATCTCATTGCGAAATTTTTCGCACCCAACTTCTCGTCGATAAGCCATCTGATTGTTGCCTTGCTACCCTCGGTCATTTCCTCTTCAGGGACGTCCCCAACATCAATGACTTGCATGATCATCGTATATCCTTAGTAGATTTAAAATTATCCTATTGGTAGGCTAATTGAGCAGTAAAATTCTTCTTTACAATTTGGACATCTGATTTTATACTTTCTTACACCTAATTTGGTTTCCCCTACAATGGAGCATTCCAATATATTATTCCCGCAATTTGGACATTTTATGATGGGCGCGCACATAAAAAAATAACGCACATAATAAAAAAATAATTATTCACTGGGAGGCTCTGGAGTAGATCTCGTAACGCTTTCCGACATCTGCTTAGCCTTTTTCACATCGGTTGCCCAGATTTTGTAGAATTCATACGGACATTCGGCAAACCCGTCTTCCGAGTCGCCAGCTTCCGCTGTAGCCGTATATCCCCTATGCAGTAGCTTGTAAAGGTGATTCTGGGACACCCAGTTTCTCCTTGCATTTCTTATTGCCGAAACAGATAGCTCCGCATACTGCACCTCGTCAGGACTTTCGCCACACTCTCCGAGAACCCTACCTTGGATAGACAGACACATCTTGATAAGACAAGATTTATGGGAAAAATGCAAAAAGCATGGGTTCAACGTCTCCGTTTTGATCAGCGATCTCTTAGATGAGTTTTTGGCATTGTATGAGGGATTTAGACGCAATAAATTTATGCTCCGGCCGGGATTTGAACCCGGGTCGCCGGCTCGAAAGGCCGGAATGATTGGCCGGGCTACACCACCGGAGCCTATTAGATAGAGAGGAATTGAGTTTATAATACTTTTGCAAGGGTGAACTACCCCTTTACGGGAGCTTCGTGAGGAGTCTGCCCGCCCAGATGGGTGAACTTTATCCTCACTGGCGGGTTCACGCCGCCACTACCCGTTATCCCATTCGGGATTCCTTAAAGTATTTAAATCTTACCCGCCCGCCTCCCCTTGTGTATCCCCTTTCGGAAGGGGTCTTATAAAACTGTAGGGAGATCATTAAAAAAGATGAAAAATTTAAAAATTGAAACATAAGACTGATTCAATATGGCTGAGAAGAACAAAGGTAGGAAGGAATATTATACGATTTCGGAGCTTGCTGAAGAATTCGATATAAGCACACGAGCCATAAGATATTATGAAGAGATAGGACTATTGAATCCAAAAAGAACTCCCGGAAATCATAGAATTTTCACAAGAAAAGATAGAGCAAGGCTAAAACTAATACTTAGGGGTAAAAGACTCGGGTTTACTTTAGAAGAGATAAAACATGTCCTGGACATGTATGAAGTGAGCGGCGAGCCTGAACAGATAAAGCTGACCCTCAGGATCGCAGATGAGAAATTAAAGGAAATTGAAGATAAACTCCGCGATCTGCACATATTAAAAGGAGAACTACTCGATCTTAAAGAAAGATTGCTCGCAAGATTGAAAGAACTGGAAAAAGCCGAAGCAGCGTAAAATGAAGATATGGGTAGGTATAGACGACACCGATTCGAGAAAGGGAATGTGCACAACATATCTGTGTAAATTAATAATAGAACGCTTAGAGAATAAAGGTTACAGGATATTAGGTCTTCCGAGGCTCATTAGGCTAAATCCGAACATTCCTTTTAAAACTAGGGGTAACGGTGCCGTTTCTTTTCTCGTAGAAACGGAAGATTTGAGCGGTTTGGTTGATATCGTAAATGAGGTTATTCTTGAGTATGCGGAGCTTGATGAAGAGCTTACAGATCCCGGAGCCGTTTTTGTCAATGCCGAAAACGATGAGTTATTGAATACCCTTTTCAAATTTTCAAAAAGAGCAATGAGAGATGTTGTAAGCTTAGATGAAGCTCTGTTCATAATAGGGAGATACCTGATCCCCCACCTAAAATATAAAAGGGGGAGGGGTCTGATTGGAGCCTTGGCATCTGTAGGTGCCGAATGCGAAGACTACACCTTGGAACTTTTAGCATACAGAAAACCCGAAAATTTCGGTAAGAAGAGAATTATTGAGAGAGATAGCTTCTTTTACGCCGACCTTCTGACGTATCCAAAAACATGGGATACCGTCGATTGGGGTAACGACGAAGTCGTCTGTGTTCCGAATTCTCCGGATCCCGTTCTATTCGGAGTAAGGGGTGACGACATCAAAGCTGTATTCAATGCTTTTGAAGTTGTGAAAACCGAGGAAGTGGACAAATACCAGTTGTTCATAACGAATCAGGGGACTGATATGCACCTGATTCCGGAGGATGAAATCTACCAGCTTTTTGAGAATAGATCCTACATCCTCAGCGGAGTGATTTCGGAAGAACCCTTTGAGATAGAGGGAGGTCATGTATTCTTCACGATAGATACAGTATTCGGTGAGGTTAAGTGTGCCGCCTTCGAACCGACAAAACAGTTCAGAAAGGTGATAAGAAAGCTCAAGAAAGGAGATAAAATCATCGTTTACGGTTCCTATAAGAACGAGACGATAAATCTTGAAAAGATCAAAATAGTTGAATTAAAGAAAATAATTAGGGAAGCCAATCCCATCTGTCCGATCTGTGGAAAGAGAATGGAGAGCGCCGGAAGAAACAAAGGATTTAGATGTAAAAGATGTAAGACAACATCTAACAAGAAAGAGGTAATCGAAATAGAAAGGGATTTAGAACCGGGATTCTACGAGGTTCCTCCCTCAGCGAGGAGACACCTCTCAAAACCCCTCGTAAGAATGGCTGATGGGGAGAGACACATATTCAGATAATCAGATAATATGAAGAGGAAAGGAGCTAAATTTGAGAGAGAATTAATCCACGCACTATGGAACGAAGGATTTGCCGCCGTTCGATGTGCTGGAAGTGGTTCGATGAGCTATCCTTTACCAGATATCGTGGCGAGTAATGGAAAAATAACCATTGCAATCGAAGCCAAGGTGAGGGATAAGCTTCCCCTTTACATTCAGGGAGAAAAGGTGAAGGAACTCATTAAATTTTCAAATATTTTTGGGGCTGAGCCTTTAATCGCCCTTAAGATTAAAGGAGAAAAATGGAGGTTTTTCACGATCGATCAACTTTTGGAGACAGAAAAGGGATACAAAATCGGAAAGGATAATTTCTATCTCGGAAAAGAACTCGGAGAGATCATCGGAAAGTTCCATCAGGAAAGACTGCAAAAGTATTAAAATCTATAGCATATCTTCCCCTATGGAAATACCGAAATCACATCCCCGTTATCTCTCCCTGATAACAAGAGAAAAACTCGTTAGTGGTTTCAAAAAGGGTTTGGTCGTCCCCGAAGGCTTGATAGCTCACGGAAGGGGTGAGTGCTTCGACTACATCTTAGGTGAAAAAAGCCACGATTTTGCATTAGAAGCTGAAAAAGCCGCAGTCGCCTTAATGCTTCTCGCTGATCATCCCGTCATTTCGGTTAACGGCAATACAGCCGCATTAGTTGCAGAAGAAATATCGGAACTATCTAAAATTCTTAAAGCCCCTCTTGAGGTGAATTTGTTCCACTGGAGTCGGGAGAGAGCGGAAGCAATCGCAAAGGAGCTTGAAAAGTTTGGTGCCGTAGTATATTGTAAGGGAGATGCCGAACTCGAAGGAATAGAGCATTCAAGGAGGATAGTGGACAGCAGAGGGATATTGAAAGCGGATGTTGTTTTAGTTCCCTTAGAGGATGGAGACAGGTGCGAGATCCTCAGAAGACACGGAAAGAAGGTTATAGCCATTGATATTAACCCCCTTTCGAGAACATCAAGAATGGCGGACGTAAGCATCGTGGACAACATAATCAGGGCGATCCCCAATATGATTAAATTCGCTAAGGAATTGAAGAAAGAGAATCTTGAAGAAGTTATCCGAAATTACGATAACAGAAAAATTTTAATGAAAGCTGTTCTTGCGATAAGGGATAATCTAACAAAAATCGCCGGTGAGCTTAATGTGGGATGAGATTATCGAGAAAGTTCGTCCAATCGTTGAGAAGGTAAAAGCGGAGGGGGATAAAGCTCTGATAGAGTTTACAGAGAAGTTCGACGGTGTGAAGATAGAGAGTGTTAAAATTGAGAAGGAGGAGGTTGAAAAAGCCTACGAACATGTTGATGATGAGCTTCTTGATGCCCTTGAGGTTGCGAAAGAGAATATCGAAAGATTCCATTACATCACAATGCCCGAAAACGACATCCGCATAGATTTCGGTGATTCTATTATGGGGAAGAAGTGGGTTCCCCTCGATTCCGTCGGCTTATACATCCCCGGCGGTAGAGCCTCCTATCCTTCGACAGTTCTAATGGCTGGAATTCCCGCAAAACTCGCCGGCGTTAGGATGATCACAGCATGCACCCCCCCGAACGAAAGGGGATCTGTCAATCCCCTAACCCTCGTGGCGATGGATCTCGTCGGGATGGACGAAATCTACAGGGTTGGAGGTGCCCAAGCAATAGCCGCAATGGCTTACGGGACTGAAAGCGTGAAAAAGGTGGACAAGATCGTGGGTCCGGGTAATGTTTACGTCACGGCGGCGAAACTCTTAGTCCAGAAGGATGTTGCGATAGACATGCCCGCTGGCCCTTCGGAAGTCCTTGTAATCGCCGATGAAACGGCGAAATCCGAAATAGTAGCTTTAGAGTGCTTGGCACAACTCGAGCACGATCCGATGGCTAAAGCTTATTTAGTCACCACATCGAGAAGGTTAGCCGAAGACGTCAAAAAAATGGTTGAAGGAAATTTAAAAATCCATCTCGTAAAAAACGTTGGAGAAGCCGTTAAAATCTCGAACGAGATCGCCCCTGAACATCTTGTTATCTTGACTGAAAACCCTTGGGAGGTTTTTGATAAGGTTAGGCACGCCGGTAGCGTGTTCCTCGGCGAGTTTTCGCCGGTGGCGGCAGGAGATTACGCAAGTGGAACGAATCACATTCTCCCGACATCGGGTTACGCCCGCATGTTTTCTGGTGTGAGCGTTGAAACTTTTATGAAGAGCATTACGTATCAGGAGCTAAAGGAAGAGGGTCTAAAGCGGGTTGCCCCCGCGATCATCAAACTTGCAAAAGCTGAAGGATTACCCTGGCATGCAAAATCTGTGGAGGCGAGGTTGAAATGAGAAAGTTTACGTCGGATATCGGAGAGGAAGATTTTGGCAAGGAAGTGGAATTATGCGGATGGGTTCACGAAGTTAGGGACTTGGGTGGTCTTGTTTTCGTAATCCTGAGGGACAGGGAGGGCTTCGCTCAAATCACTTTGCCGAAAAAGGCCGTTGACAGAGAAATCTTCAAGAGAGCGAAAAAGGTCAGAAGGGAGAGCGTTATAAAAGTCAAAGGCATCGTGAAAAAAGAGGAAAAGGCTCCGAACGGTTTCGAGATCATCCCGAATGAATTCGAGATCCTTAACGAAGCTGATGCTCCCCTTCCCTTGGAGGTTACGGAGAAAGTCCCCGCAGAACTCGACACCCGACTCGACAACAGATTCATGGATTTGAGAAAACCGAGGGTTCAGGCGATATTCAGGATAAGGCACATGGTTTTGCAAACGATAAGGGAGTTTTTCGACAGGGAGGGATTTATAGAAGTCCAGACGCCCAAGATCGTTTCAACGGCAACCGAGGGTGGGACTGAACTCTTCCCGATAAGCTATTTCGAAAAGGAGGCATTTCTCAACCAAAGTCCCCAGCTGTATAAGCAGACGCTAATGGCGGCGGGATTTGAAAGGGTTCTCGAAATCGGCCCGATTTTCAGAGCCGAAGAACACAACACGATCAGACATCTAAACGAAGCCACGAGCATCGATATCGAGGTGAGTTTTACAGATCACGAAGGGGTGATGAGGTATCTCGAAAGGCTGATAAAGGAAATCCACGAAAGGGTTAGTGAGAAATGCGGACGCTACCTTAAATGGCTTGATAAAGAGATAGAGATCCCCAAAATCCCATTCGAGAGGATCAAATACGATGAGGCTCTTGAGATCGTGAACGGACGTGGGGAGTTCGTCAACTGGGGGGAGGATCTGCCAACTCCGGCTCTGAAGATTCTTGCGGAGGAATTCGAAGGATACTACTTCATAGTTGACTGGCCTACGGAATCTAAGCCGTTCTACGCAATGCCATACGAGGACAATCCTGAAATTTCAAAGACGTTCGATCTCATGAAGGGGTGGTTGGAGCTCGCAAGTGGCGCCCAGCGCATCCACAAGTATGATCTGCTCGTTAAGAGGATTAAAGAACAAGGATTCGATCCCGAGAGTTTTGGGTTCTACCTTCAGGCGTTCCGCTACGGTATGCCACCTCACGCTGGCTGGGGTTTGGGTCTCGAAAGACTCATCATGGCTATGCTCAACCTCCCCAATATAAGGGAGGCAACCCTCTTCCCGAGGGATCGACACCGCCTTGTCCCCTAATTTTTATAAAAACTAACAAATACAAAAAATTTAAAAACGCATAAGAAATTCAATTTTTGTGAAAGGTAAAATCGTTGCAACAATTCTCTTTGCAATATTTCTTGTTGCGGTAACTTTACCCCTCTTCGTTGATGTTTCCGGTGAGGTCAGCAGGATCTGGATAAAAAACATAGACATGAAACTCAAAAAAGTAAACGAGAGTCACGCCGAGATAGTTTTCATAATTGAACTAAGTGGAAAGGCAAATGCAACACTGCTCACAAAGGTTTACGATATGAAAACAAACCTTTTGCTCAAAGAAATCGAAAAAAGAGTGGAAACCTCCGAGCTGAATTTAACAATAAGCTTTGAAAAGGATAAAAATTACAACATCGAATTTCAGCTCCTTGTGGACGGGAAGGTAGCTGACAAAAGGGGATTAAGTGTCCGAGGTCTGAGCACGCTAATACCCAAAGACAAAGAGTTAAAGCTGAATCTGAAGGATGCCGATTTCGAGATTTCAAACGTCACCACTGAGAAGGTAAAGGTCAGAGCCCTCTTCTACATCGAGAGCCTGAGGGATTATAATGACACGATATTTCATGTAAAAGCCGTCCAGTTTGAATCGAATATCTTAGCAGACGAGAAGTGGATTGCAAAGGAAATCAGAAAGGGAAAAACTCAGATAATCAAGTGCAACCTCACAGTCCCGAAGGATTACAACTACCTTATAAAGATCGAGGCTTGGAGAAACGGCTCTCTTTTGAAGAGTTGGAGCGAACCGCTTAATTTGGCTCCAACAAAGAAAATCCCCCAGAACTATACGGAAGAACCCGTAAGGTTCGAGGTCAGCGAGTTTATTAAGCCCGAACAGACGCCGATTGAATACAGTGTCGATTACGCAAGGGCTGAGCTTCCAAAGGCACCCGGTTTCGAGGTGATTGTCGCCCTTCTCGCACTTGGAGGTGTGATCCTATGGAAGAGAAAGAAGTAAGCAGATTCAAATTGGAAGACATAGTCAGGAAAATATTCATAGCAATCTCCTTGATCCTTTTAATTATCTCAATATTGGGATTATACATGGCTTTAAACGAAGTAATCAGCGTCTGGATAGGATACAAATACGCTTCGATCTACAGAGTTCTACTTAACACGGCTATTTTGGTGCTTTCTATCTACGTTTTAACACTGCTCCTGAGAAAATGAGATTCAATTCAACGAAAAGAAGGATAATCCTATCACTCAATGAGAGAAACAAAACCCTCTCGGAACTTTCAAGAGAACTTGGACTAACAAAATCCTCGATCTATCAACATCTCCTCGATCTCCAGAGGATGAATCTTGTCTCAAGATTACCGAAAAGAAATAAGTTCGTCTATTATAAACTGACAAAAAAGGGAAAGGACATCCTCGATCTACTGATTTCGGTGGTAGTTGCATCATTAAGTTCCGTCATAACCTATCTCGGTATAGATGATTATGCCTCCAAACACACAATAGCAGCCGACTCCGGCCCGATAAACATATCCACTAATATCTACGTTGCCGTTGGACTATCCTTTATTTTTGTCTTTATTGCAGTTTTCTTTTTTCTAAAAATTCCCAGAACTCCCCATTCTTGAAGAACATTT
>CBEWZU010000003.1:0-56476 GCA_965561205.1 uncultured Archaeoglobaceae archaeon
GGGGCGACGGACTCATAATCCGTAGGTCCCGGGTTCGAATCCCGGCCTCGGCATGCTTTTACGTTAATTTCTTGATTTTACCAATGCTAAATATTTACGTAATTTTATCTTGAAAACGCCGATAAGTTAATCCCCACTTACTTCGCTTTCCTTACGAGATTTTTATCGACGTATAGTGTTAAATCCATCTTATTCGATTTCTTTTGCATAAGCGAATTCCACTTGAAATACACATATATCTTGCGATTTATCGCTCTTAAACGAAATCCGTTATTTTCACGAACAGATAAATCGCTTTCGTGTTGTTAATTTGGTATTAAATATTTTTGATAATATTTTTGACTAAACTAACTTTTTCTACTTTTTGCCTAAAGGCGACTATTTCAATATTCAATAAATATAATAATTTATTGTTAGATATAGGGAAATAGAGTAACTTATCAGCATTAAGATAAATCCTATAATTGCTAAAACAACGATTATCTCTATCCTCCGAGCGGAAATTATTTCTTGAAGAGTGTCGCCGACTACTCCTGCAAATTCATCAAAATCTTGTGGTAATTTTAATGGTCTTTAAATTCCATTAGAGTCTTCATGAGGGACTTAACCCCCCAAATTACTTATGCAAAGCTTTTTATTCGATTGAACCAACCATTTTTAATGAAATTCGCCGTTGTTACGTTCGGTCTTGAAGATATTGCGGAAAAGGTATCGGAACTTTATCCTGAAGCGGACATCTTTCACGGACTCGATGAGATTGAAGCAGAATACTACGAGTTTGTGTTTCTAATGTCCGAACTTGGTGGTGTGAAGGGAGATCAACTCATCTCAGCCCTCGAAAGCTTGGAATGCGAGGTGGTGATTTTTTGCGTAACATCCACTACGCTTGAAGGGCTTTTAATTAGCAGACATCAGGTTCAAAAAATCCTCGATCTAAAGCCCCAATTTAGGGGTGCAATCGTTAGTGGATTTCTGAGCTTTGAAGACAAAATGGAAGCCGTGAAAATAATTTTAGACGAAAAAATCAGCGGAGAAGATGGTTGACCACCCAGTCGATACCGAACTTCATAGCCTCGACATCGCTTTCCGGGACTTCTAACATTTCTCTGAATCTGTCAATATCAAAGCAGGCTAAGTATATCATCTCGATCTCCCTATCCGTGAGTTCCCGGTTTAGTCTGTTCTTTGCCCTTATTATCTCCATGAACAAGTCGTTCATCTCGTTGTATTCGTGAGCACCCTGATCATCTAACCATTCCTCGATCGTCCATACTTTTTCCTCTTCGAAACCCTTACAGTGCTCCTCCCGCACTATGTAATAATAATCTTGGCTATCTATTTTTATCCTTGCGAGGGGATAGAGCCTGCACGAGGTGGGCCTGTCGGGATATACTGAGCATCCTTTTTCAGTTACGAAGGGGCATCTCCCATCCTCTCTCATCTTCAGCGTGACAACGGGGAGTCCCGTGTTGTATCCGATGTGCATTTTCGTGAATTCGCTTAGGAACTCTGTTGATGACATCTTAAGACGATTTTTCAGCCTTACTACATCGTATGGTGTGAGGAAGATGTTCAGATCGTAGCAACAACTGTTAAAACATTCGATACCGGGATAACAGGAAAATCTGAATTGATCTTTCGGTTTTAGAAGATCCCGCATTGGATCGATCAGGACTTTTGACGGTTCCTCCTTACGCATTACATCACCTTGTTCTACACTTTATATATGCTTTTGGGTTAAAGTTTTATATCAGTTTGTCGTAGTAATTCATGGTGGGCTAGGCCGGGGGGTTCGGCGTCCCCTGTAACCCGAAACCGTCGATATGCGGGGGCCGAAGCCGAAGGAAGGCTTGGAGGGCTTGGGATAAAAACCTCCAGCCCCGTAGAATCTCCGTCCCGAAGGGTCGGCGGTTACGGCTGGGCTGTCCGGAGGGGCTGTCCGCCGTATTTGCCGGGGGGACCGGCCCAGGCCCGGAAGGGAGCAGGCTAACCCCGGACGTCCGGCGCTTTCGGGGGTGCGGAGAGGATGGGGCTGGGGGAGGTAGTCCCAAGCCCGAAGAGCCGACCGGAGGCGCGCCCACCTCATCTCTTGAATTCTGAAAATCTAACGCCATCTGGGTCGAGTTTTTCGAGGATTTTTAGCTCAGCTTCCGTAGGCGTTGGAGTAATCCCGCAATCCTCAACTATCGGTTCGAATGACATGTTCTCAACCACGTCTTCGACAGTCACCCCCGGATGGATGCTGATTAGCTTCAGACCGTCCTTTGTTGCTTCGAAGACAGCTTTATTGGTAATGACTACTGTCTTCTTCCCCTCTTGGTATCCGATTCCAGTCTTGAAGTCGAGATTCTCAACGAAAACCCTCTTTGAGTGGTTTGTTGTCCATATAACGAGTTTTTTAACGATCGGAGTTAGGAAAGCGGTGGCGGCTCCACCGGGCAGTTTCACCTTCGGCTTTTCGTAGCTCCCTATGCAGGTAAGGTTTATGTTTGCGAACTTGTCAATCTGGGCACCTCCAAGGAACATACCTGTCAGCAATCCTTTATTTGCCAAATCGAATGCTTCAAGTAGCTCCGTAATGCCTATGCATCCGCTTGCATGTCTGGGATCGGCAGAGCAAGGACTAAGCTTATATTTTTCGGGATCGGGATCGAGACCTTCGGCAACGGATAGATACACCATATTTGGTGCGTGCGTCATCTTTGCGAGATGCATTGCGAGGGCTGGGAGGGGAGAAGCCAACCCGTGGAGGAAAACATCCCCATCCTCGATCTGCATAGCCATAGCTTTTATCATAATATCGGCAACGTGCATTTCACCACCTCTTAATAAATTCTTCAATATATTCCCCAACTTTACCTTCCCTACTTAGACTGATATATCTTCGGATTTCATCATAATCGGGATCGTAATAGTTCGGACAGGCTGTCGGATAAGCCCCCTTGGGCATGTGGACGACAGCATCCACGTAGAAGTAGGGAATTGTGTTCCTTTCGGGATTCTGCTTGAAGTAATCTGTGGGAACTATCTCCTCTGCGGTGATTATCAGCTTCATAGAGGCTTTTGCCTTATAAATATCCTCAAACCTTGCCCCTTCTATGCTTGAGTTTCCGAATTTGTCAGCCTTTTGAACGTGGATTACCGCAACATCTGGATTCACAGCCTTGACGGCTATCATCTTATCACCGCTGAATGGATTTTCTATAATCTTCCAGTTACCCTCTTTGACGTGGAGGTCAACAAGATCCGTTCCAAGAATCCCCTTTACGGGAACAAACGGAATGCCTTGAGAGCCCGCCCTTAGGGCGTTTGTTATGGCACCACATGTCTCCTCTATGAATTCGACTTCTCCCTGCTCTACAGCCCTCCTAAGATTCAAGGCCAAACCAAAAAGCTCAAATCCAACCATCGCGGCTCTCGCCTTTTTAACACATTTAACCGCTACGAGCATATCGAAATCCATTCCGGCCTCCCTATCAATGATGTAGAGATCTTTTTTCTTTGCTTTGATGATCTCTGCAACGAATCCCATAGGTTTTCTGACCATAGAAACGCCGCTAAAAGTTATGCTGCAACCATCTGGGACTAACTCGACGGCTTCTTTGGCATCCATAAGTTTTTCTTTCATGAATATAACTCTAACGTTAAGATATGTAAATGTTGCTTTATTTTTTGCAGATTGGGTGGATACTATCCTGTTCAAATTCTTCTTGACTTATGTATTGTGGTAGCATTACAACCCTTCTAACATCGATACAAATGCTCTGATTTCCTAAACCTCTGGATTACAAACTAGTAAGCCTAAATCCTCAATTAATTTTCTTGAACGTTTGTAACATAACTACAAATTATGGCTGTGATCAGTATAGCACATAGTGCAAGTATAAGTTTTTTATAAATTTCTAAATAAAAACATTAGTATTTATGTTTTTGCACAAAAACGTGGGATGTTTTTCTATTGTATTGTATCTCTTGATTATCATCAACTATGTTTTTTGCTATCTTGTTTGCTATCTTGTGAAGTTCATTGTTAACAATTCTTCTTTTCTTGTGTCCTATCTTTTTTATCGCTCTAAGTTTCTTTTCTCTTCCAAGCTTCTCAAGTAGATGTGTTTTCCTCTGACTTCTCTAACTCTTTTGCCTTAGAACTTTAGAGTTGAGTTGTGCCGTGCCACTACCTCTGACTCATCTCCGTCCGTAAAGGCGGAGCTTTCTTAGCGACGAAAGGTAAAAAATAAGAAACTAAAACTCAAAAGAGATTAACATGAAACTGAAAATTATCACCTTTATCTTGGTGCTTTCTCTGCTGCTCGGAGGATTCCAAGTCGAAGGTAAGTTAACTGAAAACGGTAAAAAGTGGATTGCACAAAATTTTGGAGTAAAAAAAGATGATAAATACTGCTACAGTTACAATCAACCAACGTTTTACTATTATGATCCAGATACAGAAACAGAAAAAAGTGATTCTGGAACAGCAAATGCCGTTGCGGCTTTTGTGACAGCAAAGTTGACAGAAACTATAGACAAAGTATACGTGAGAATTTGTGATAAAAAATTCTATTACGCCGATTTAAAGGATGGAAATTATGAAAATGACATAACACTGGACGACGCTAAATGGGTAGCAGATAACGATGGTTATCCAGAAGGAGAGAGCCAGTATTGCTACGAAGAAACAGCACCAACACAAGAAAAAGGCTATTTATCGCTAACCGAAGAGTGCAAACAGTACATAGCAAGATATTTAGGCGAAAAAGTAGGAGACAAATACTGCTTTACTGATTCAACTGCAAAGAAAGTCAAATTCTGGACATCTATTGGCGAAGAACAAATTGGTTCAACACTTGATGCGGTTACAGAAATTGCAATTTTCGGTGGATACAGCTATGAAGACCCCGTCAATAAAGTCGGCAAGATAACGGCGGACACGCTAAAGCAAAAGAATGGTGGAAACGCTCTGACAAATGACGACATCGTGTGGATTGCGAACCATTCAGACGGTGCAGATAAATATTGTTACTCTCCAACTACAACAGGAAAAAGTATGCTTACGGAAAACGGTAAAAGGTGGATCGCCAAAAATTTTGGAACAAAAGTAGGTGACAAATATTGCTTCACCTATTCAGGTATAAATTACTACAGATATAACCCAGACACAGAAACTGAAGAAAGTAAAACTGGCGGAACAGCGCAGATAGTAACAGACCTTGTTGTAGCAAACTTAACAGGGACTGCAAGCAAAGTGTATGTCAAAGTCGGGGGTAAAAAGTTTTACTACTCTGACCTAAAGGCAGGGAACGACGGAAATGACGTAACTCTTGACGATGCAAAATGGGTTGCAGACCACGACGGCTATCCAGCGGGAGAAAGTCAGTATTGCTATGCACCAGAAACTCCAACTCTTACGCCGACGCAATCACCTACACCCGCCATATCACAGACCACAGAAACGATAACACAAACCAAAACAACACCCTCAACACCGGGATTTGGAGCAATACTTACAGCAGTAATTATTACACTCGTCTTAATTAGAAGATACAGATGAAATGCTTTACACTACCGTAGTTTCCCATTATTTCCCATCGTTCTTTTTCTTTATTCTTCTTTTAGGTTTGTCGTCATAATGGCATTAATTTACTTAATCCTTAAACTATGCTTACTCAATACTTATAAAATGTAAAACGTTGCTTAAGAAAGCTTCACACTGAATGAAGTTTTCCTGTCGGTAATGCTTCAAAGAAATGGATTAACCTCCTAACACTAAAAGTAAATCAATACTGCAATACTTATTCGAAATATGTAGTAAAAATGCTTCACCAGACGGCTAAGAGATCCACCACCCATCAAACCATCCTCTTCATAAGTTCAGCAAACCTCCCCTAAAAGTTTATTAACAGATGTGTTTCGGCACGGTTATGATGGATGGACTATTAATGATCCCCGGTCCGGTAAAGCTCAACGAAAGGATAATTAACGCAATGGCTAAACAGATGATAGGGCACAGAAGCAAAGATTTCGAAGAAGTTTTCGAATACTGCGTTAACGCATTAAAACCCCTTTTCGGAACGAAAAGTGATGTCGTGATAATTTCCGGGAGTGGAACGGCTGGAATGGAAGCGGCTGTAGCCTCTTTCTCTAAAGTTAAGAGAATAACGTGCATTGATAACGGGAAGTTCGGAGAGAGGTTCGCCAAAATAGCATCCCGATACACTGAAGTGGATCACGTCCGGTTTGAATGGGGCACAAGCATGGATCTTGAGAGAGTAGAAGCTTCGCTTGCAGAGGGAAGTGAAGCTGTTACATTTGTTCATAACGAAACCTCAACGGGAATTTTGAATCCGGCCAAGGAGATCGCAAAAATCGCACGCAAATACGACGCCCTCGTGATAATGGACGGGATTACGAGCGTCGGAGGTGACGAAGTCAAAATGGACGAATGGGGGATTGATGTTGCAGTTGTGGGATCCCAAAAGTGCATCGGTGCTCCACCGGGCTTGGCGGCTGTTGCCATAAGCAAAAGAGCATGGGATTACTATAACGAAGGGGTTCCCTTTTACTTGGATCTCAAAGCATATGTGAAGAAGGCTGAGGAGAATCAAACACCCTACACTCCCGCAGTTCCCCTCTTCTTGGCTTTGGCTGAGGCTCTTAAGATTATCGAGGAGGAGGGGCTTGAGAACAGAATCAAAAGACACAGAAAATTCTCTAAAGCTGTCAGAGTCTGGTGTGAAAATGCTGGATTGGAGCTTTTCCCCAAGCTCAACGAGGTCTCTAATTACTCAAACACCGTCACGGCTATGAAAATGCCCGAAAATGTAACTGACAAAGAGTTAAGGGGGACTCTACAAAGGGAATACGGGATAACGATCTCGGGTGGTCAGGAACATTTAAAAGGAAAGATATTCAGAATCGGAACGATGGGGAATATCACGAAGAGGGATGTCCTTGTCACGCTTGCGGCTGTTGAGGATGTTTTACTGAGAAAAAACGCTATCAAACCCGCAATTCACACAGCTATGGAGGTTCTCAAATGAAGATCGGTATCGTCGACACAACTTTTTCCCGTGTAAATATGGGCGATATTGCGATAGATGAGCTAAAGAACTACGCTGGCATAAGATACATTAGGAGAACAGTCCCGGGCATAAAGGATCTTCCAGTTGAGGCGAAGAGATTGCTCGAAGAGGGTTGCGATATCGTAATCACCCTCGGATGGGTTGGAAAAACGGAAAAAGATGCCCTAAGCTACTTGGCGATGTCCATAGGAAAGATTATGGCAGAGTTAATGACGAACAAACACATTATCGATGTTACAGTTCATGAAGACGAAGCCGAGGATGAAAAAACACTCCTTCGAGTTGCCGAGAACAGAGTGAGAGAACACGTTAGGAACGCTGTCGATCTGATAAGAAATCCTGAAAGATTAATCAAGCAGGCTGGAACTGGTCAGAGACAGGGTTTTGAGGATGTCGGGCCAATATTGAGATAATTTTTTATAATCTTTACGGCTTCTTCCATATTTGTTGGAATTTCAAGACCCAATTCTATAAAAAGCCTCACAATTTGCGGTGCATCCAATCCGTTTTTCCTTAAAAGAGACAAATCAGAGAATATCTCTTTTGGAGTTCCTTCCTTGATAATTTTCCGGTTTAAAATCATGACCCGGTCGGATTTGAGAGCCAACTCTGTATCATGGGTTGCGATCAGTATCGTCATTCCGTCTCTGTTGAGATCTTCTATTATCTTGATAAGTTCATCTCTTGAGACGGGATCGAGATTTGCCGTGGGTTCATCTAAAAGAAGTATTCTTGGATTCATGCTAACAACTGACGCGATAGCGACCTTCTTCTTCTCTCCAAAGCTCAAATGATGGGGGTATCTGTCCCTTAAATCTTCAAGTTCGAATCTCTTTAGAATTTTATCAACCCTCTTTTCAATGTCACTGTAACCGAGGTTTATTAAGCCGAATGCGATATCGTCGAGAACTGTCGGCATGAAAAGCTGATCATCAGGATTCTGGAAAACCATATTTATCGTTTTTGAAAGCTCCCTTCTGTTGTATTCTCTTATGTCCTTCCCGAAAAGCTTGATAATTCCCCGACCCCTTAATATCCCAACAAGATTCAGAAATAGCGTGGTTTTTCCAGCTCCATTTGGACCTAAGATTGATGTTAGTTCACCTTCTTTAACGTTGAATGTCAGATTTTCGAGAACGTTCCGATCTTCATAGGCGTAACTAAGATTTCTGACATCTATTGCATCCATGATATGATATGAAGATATATCGCAAGATATAAGGATATCGCAATGAACAAAAAATCTCTCAGTTTAAAATCGAAGTCGGATAATATTCCCGGATTTCCCTTGTATCCTCTTAAAATCATAGATTTATAAACGTTTTCAGCTCTTTCATAGCTTCTAATGAAGAGAGAGGCAATAATCTTTGCAATAGTGTCAAAGGTGAATACGTTCGTTTTCCTTTCAAAACTTTTCATTCTCAAAGCTATGCTAAGCTTTTCATACTCTTCGGCAAATACGAATATATACCGATATGCAAACATCAGTATCTGGGTTAGCTTACTGGGAAAACCGATGCAGTTCAAAGCCTTTATTGAGATGTCAAATCTTGATGTTGCAAAGGCAACGAATATAAGAATAAGAGCAGATATCGCTCTCAAAAGCATTTCAAAGGGTTCGTGACCGAATATAAGCATCGTGACAAACAGAGCTAATAAGAACATCAGACCGTATTTCAACTGTTCAAATGCAAACCTTAGCGGTAGTCTTGAAAGGAGAAGCAAGATCAAAGAGATTATCAAAGCAAGCATACAGGCGAATAAGTTTTTGAGAAGAACTATTGAAATGACAAGGATGAATATGCCGATCAGCTTAGCCCTTGGGTCAAGTTTATGGATAAAGGAATCCAAATAGTAGTATCTGTCGATTAGGTGGTGCTTCATCTTTTTCTCCTCGCAACGTATAGAGATGCGATCCCAGCAAATCCAAAGAGGTATCCGATGCCCGAAATCGCCTTAAGGTATATCGGTTCCTCTTTAATCACGACATGTGCGGAGCTTAAATTTACCTCGCATTCAGCACTGTGTCCCATAGATTCTACAACTACTTTGTAGCTCTCCCCGATCTCGGGTTTAAACCTGAAAGTTCCATTCTCATCAGTTTTCCCTTCGATGTAGAGACTACCGTCCGATCTGTAAACTTTTACATCTCCGTTGACGACTTTGGCACCGCCACCATACCACGCATATATCTCAATCTCTGAAACTTTGTAGTTGACATACATCCTGTGAGCCATTACCGGGGAAATTATCATTAGTAAAACAAGAGCTATAACAAATCGCTTCATGCGATCACCTCTCTCTTAACTTTCAAAAGCGTAGCAACAACGAAGGCTGAAACAATAGCTTCGATCAATGCGACTGGTATATGGGCTGTAAAGAGCAGAATCGCAACCTCGTAGTATTCCGCACCACTCAGCATAAGGACAACTGAAGTCAAAAGAACCGCTAAGAATACTGCTATTCCGCACGAGATTCCAGCCATTATCGGGTTTTTCCTTATCCTAAAGAGATAGTATGCTATCAAAGCGGGGATACCCATATCTATCGTGTTTATCCCGAGAGTTGTAATGCCCCCGTGCTGGAAGAGTAGGGCTTGAAGAAGCAACCCTATAAATATCGCTGGATACGAGTATATCCCAAGTAGAATTCCCATAAGACCGTTTAGGATTAAATGCACCGATGTTGGCCCCATCGGAACGTGAATCAATGAGGCTACAAAAAAAGCTGAAGTAACAACTGAAATCCTTGGAATGTCATCCGCTCTCATTTTTCTTAAAGTAAAAAATAAAATAATAGCTGTTATGATGTATCCGGTTATCCAGACTTCTGGAGCTAATACACCGTCACTTATGTGAACCATTTTACTTCCTCACCATCGCTACGATCGCTATTATCAAAGCTATCACGGATAGACCGATGGCTCCGTAGCCCAAATTGTTTAACCCATTTACCCTGTTCTCTATTGAGCTTATCTTGTTATTGAGTTTGTCTATTTTACCGCTTAATTCACTCTCTTCTTTAGCCTCCGGTGGGAACTTCTCAAGAACTGGGACGATCAGAACTCCCCTCTTCTCCATACCGTCTTCCTCTGCATAGGCTCCGATGAACCAGATTCCCGGCTCGTCAAGAGTGTATGAAAATTCCCCCCGCTCGTTCGTCTTAACAACTCTCGTAAACATCATGGGTGGATCCTCCTTGAATTTCTCCTCAGCAAGACTGACGATCGGATCTGCGACCTCCTTCGAGTGGTATTTCTCAACTTCAACAACGGCGTTAGCCAGTGGTTCTCCGTTAAACAAAGCCTTACCACTAAAGACAAAACCTTCCTCGATTCCGTAGGGTCTTGTTAGGGGGACGACCTCCGCTTCTTGTCCCACTACGGCATCCCATCCAGTCCAAGCCTCCTCACCGCAGTGTATTATCGCTTTCGCGTAATCAACCAAGCCGTGCTCCTCAGCAACGAGTTTTACCGTGACGATGTAGTCCCCCATTTTTTCAACCTTGAATGAAACCTTCCAAGCCTTCACACCCTCTATAGTGACGGATTCTGGGGTCAGCGGCTTCGTTATCCCGTCGGGATCCCTTAGTGATACTTCAACGTTTGGACAGTCGAATAGAACGTGCTCGAAGGGATGACCCCAGAGGATGTAGAGGGTTTTTGTTTCACCTAAATCCGCTAAGTAGTCCTCTGCTTTCGCGTCCATTTTTGGCAGTATCATTGTGAAGTGGGCTTCAACTCCTCCACATATTATTAACAACATTAAAAACAGCATTGCTACCTTCTTCACACCATTCATCAAGATAATGCATATTAACTAATATTTATATACTTTTCGATATTACTTTACCTCAAAAAGGACTTTTCTAATCTCTTCTGGATCTGAACTTTTCAAACCGAAATATTTAGCGAAACTCTCTGTTGTTGTTAATATTGTCGATCTACCTTTTTTTTCGGCTTTGATAAATCCAAGTTCCCTGAGTTTCTTAACGTGATCGTAACATTTATTCCCTCTTATCTTGGCGAGTTCCGAAAGCTTTATCGGTTGTCTTATCGCAATAACAGCGAGCGTTCTGAGAACACCTCTTTCTAAGTCCCTTTCTGTCAGCGGTCTTACGACATCTGAGAATTCCGGCTTAACTCTCATCAGATATTTGTCACCCAACTCCACTATCTCGATGGCGGTCTCTCTGCTCCGATAATCTTTTATCAGTTCTCTTGCTAATCTGATTACCTCTCCTTTATCAATTTTAAGAATTTTCGCAATCTCCTTTGCAGATATCGGATCCGAACTTGCGAAAAGGATAGCCTCAATTTTTCTCAGCATATTTAATCTCTATTTCACTTTCAAATATTTTCTCCTGCTTCAGACTTATGTATCCCCTGTAAGCCAAATGCAGAACCGATAGGTATCTCGATATCAGATCGACTCCTTCGATTTCACTGAGTTTTAGGGTTTCTTTTCTTAATTTTTTGAAAATTATCTCTTTAACGATTTCAATAACCCTCTCAAAATCCTCCTCATGGGGGATCTCAAGAGGGTCGGGTCTTTGTTTTCTTTTTTTTCTTTCTTTTCTTTTCCTTTGGACTTCTTCAGCCGCTCTTAACTCTCTTATCAGATCTTCAAGAGTTGTGAATCTCCTCACACTTTTTCTGGTAATCGAAAAATTTTCTACGCTGAAATCGACATCTTCGATTAGGAATTCCGGTATGTATTCTTCTTTAGAAGAATCTTCTTTTTTTTGTTGCCGTTCGTTAAAAATTTCATTTGCTATGACTTCGGATTTCATTCTGATCAGGATTGAGGCGTAAAGGAGAACTCTTGCGGGAATTCTTA
Source organism: uncultured Archaeoglobaceae archaeon (assembly GCA_965561205.1). Taxonomy (GTDB): domain Archaea; phylum Halobacteriota; class Archaeoglobi; order Archaeoglobales; family Archaeoglobaceae; genus Geoglobus. The sequence continues at coordinate 11,918 of CBEWZU010000003.1, forward strand.
AGTCAAGCTCCTTAGCCTTTTCAATTTCTCTTAAAAATTTGTCTGCTACATCGATTACATCAACATTTAGGGGATTGATTTCTCCCCTTTTTACAAGGTCGTAAATCATCTCTATTGGGTCATCGAGACCCTTATCCCAGTTACCTGCGATGAGTGATCCCTCCCCATTGTTATTCCGATTATAACATCAGCCTGTTCAAGCATGGGTTTTCTCAGAGATACCACGATGAATTGGGCTTTGGAGGACATCTCTTTTATTAGTTTAGCCACCTTTGCAACATTTACACCATCTAAGAACATGTCTATTTCGTCGAAAGCGTAGAAAGGAGCTGGCTTATAACGCTGGATTGCAAATAAGAAAGCCAATGCTATTAGACTCTTCTCGCCGCCACTCATCTGTTCAAGTTTTCGAACGGGTTTGTTGTAGGGCTTAACTCTGATGTGGAGACCCGAATTGAAGGGATCTTCCGAATCCAAATAGAGTTCCCCTTCTCCATCCGTTAGCCTTGCAACAATCTCTTTGAAGTTTTTATTTACAGCATTGAAGACTTCAAAGAATTTTTCTCTCTTCATTTTCTCAAATCTTTCGATTCTTTCTATTATCTCTTTTCTCTCTTTTTCAAGCTCAGATTTTCTTGAAGCTATTTCACCAAACCTCTCCTTTACTTTTTCATATTCCTGAATCGCCTTTAGATTTACATCTCCAAATTTTGACAGCTCCCTTTCGACATTTTCAAGCTCGGATAAGACCCGGGAACGCTCCATTTTTGGTTCGATTTCCGGAAGATTCAGAAGCTCCACTTCAAGCTCATTGATCATCTCGTTTTTCGCCTTAATTTTTTCCTCATAGTTTTCGAGTTCGTATTCTATTCTTCTTTCTGAGATTTCGATTTCTCTAAGCCTTTCGAAGAGTCTATCTCTCTCATTCCTTAGATTTTTAAGACTCTCACTTATGTTCTTTTCCTCTTCCCTGAGAATTTCAATTTTCCTTTCAAGCTCCCTTATCTCCCGTCCTTTTTGTTCGATATTCTCTCTCAGATTTGCTATTTCTTTTTCTATTTCTTTCAACATTTTTTCTTTTTCCTCCAATACACTCTCACTTTGATTCAACTCGAATTCAGTTCTCTTGATTTCCGATTCTATCCTGATTAGTGCTTCCCTCGTTACGTTATATTGATTTTTCAGATTTTCGAGCTGTTCACTCAGTTTTGGAAGCTGACTACTCTTCAATTTCCTGTTGAGAGAAGATAATTCTTTTTCAATTCGCTCTTCAGTCTTGTTAATCTCTTTAATCTCACTTTCAATCTTCTCGAGAGATCTACCCAATTCGGATCTTTCCATTTCTTTTCTCTTAATGCTCTCTTCAATAGCGGTTTTTCTCTTAAAATTATCTTCGAGTTTTGCTTGAACTATTTTTATTTCGTTCCTTTTGTTGATTATTTCCTCCTCAACATCCCGTATTTCTCTCTGAATATCCTTCCATAATCCCTCGATTCTCTTCAATCTCTCGAAGCACCTTGATTTTTCTGAGAGCATTCTCGATAGCTCTTCGGAGATCTTTTTTTCTTTTTCTCTAAGTTCTTTTGAGAGCAGAATTCTTTTTCTCTTATCGAAACTTCCACCCGTCATCACACCGCTCTTTTCGATTATTTCTCCGTCGAGAGTGACTATCCTCCTTCCATCCATTATCTTCTTGGCGTTCTCAATATTATCCACGACTATCGTATCTCTGAAAATGAAATTGAACACGGGTCTGAACTTTTCCTCACACCTGATCAGGTTTACAGCGTAGTCGATCACGCCCGGTAGGTCAAGAACACTCCTATCGAGGGAGAGTTTCCCGAAATTCTTTCGGATTTTATTTAGTGGAAGAAACGTAGCTCTACCACCTTTAATCTGTTTCAAATAGTTTATAGCTCTAATAGCACATTCCTCGTCTTCAACTACGATAAAACTCAAAGAGTTGCCCGCAGCCACTTCAAGAGCTAAGGCGAACTCCTCGTCAACGTCTGCAAGTTGAGCTACGATTCCGTAAACACCGGGCAGTTTTGCTTCGAGGATAAGCTCAACGGCTCTGCTTAGAGATGATTCGTAAGCAGAGATTTCAGCTCTTATTTTCGCCAATTCAATCTCTTTAGACTTAATTTTTTCATCGAGTTCTGTCATTAAATCTCTTAGCTTAAAAATCTCTCCATCAATTTTGTTTTTTTCTCTGATCTTTAGTGAAATCGATTTTTCCAGCTCTTTTAATTCGCTTTCTCTTTTTGATAGTCTACCCTTTAATTTCTCCAGTTCCCTTCTGATGGTCTCTCGGTCAATGTCAAGCTCTTCTATTTCGATTGTGATCCTTCGGATTCCTTCGTAAGTTTTATCCCTTTCTCTTAAAATCTCGGATTTTTTGCTTTTCAGCTTCTCTAACTTCTCCTTTAGATTCAGGATCTTATCTTTTAATGACGTCTCCTCGCTATCAAGACTTTTTATTTTTGCCGTTACTTCCTCTATTTTCGATTTCAGTTCATTGAGATTTTCTTCCACACTGATTTTCTGGATAAAAAGTTTCTCCAAGTTTTTTCTTTTTTCTTCTATTTTTTCTTTTATCTTTGATATTTCCAAAAGTATCTGAACTTTGTTTGAATTGAGCTTTTCAATTTCATTTGAAAAAAGTTCTCTTTCCTTTTTAAGGCTTTCAATCCTGATCTGGGATGCCGACATCTCCTCTTGCAATTTCCTGTATTTTTCGTCGGATTCCTCGAAAATCCTTTTTGATAGGCTATCGATCATCCCTTCGATTTCATTTTTCTCTTTTTTTAGTTCAGATATTTTCAGAAAAGCTTCGTCCCTTTCCCTGTTCATCCTTTCAATGTCTCTTTTCAATCTGTTGATTTTCTCTATTATCTCCTGCCTTTCAATCGCTTTTAACTCAAATTCAAGCTCTTCTCTTTTTTTGCTTAGTTCTTTATATCTTAGGGCTTCCTCTCTATCTTTCTTCAGCTCTTCGAGTCTCCTTTCAATTTCTGAAAGAACTAAAGTCATTCGGTCAATGTTCTCCTTAACAATTCTCAGCTCCTCCAAGGCTTTCTCCTTTTTTTCATCGAATTCAGATATTCCCGCTATATCTTCTATAATTTTCCTTTTCTGTGTTGGTGTCACCTCTACGATTCTTGTAACGTCTCCCTGCATTATGATGTTATGAGCGTCTCCGTAAATCCCCGCCTTTTCAAGAATTCTGCTAATGTCCGATTGGCTGGCACTTTTTCCGTTTAAATAATAATAGCTGTAGTATCCCTTATCCGTGACTTTGACTCTTCTTTTTATCTCCAAACCTCCTTCAAAGGTTATTGTTACTTCTGCCTCCCCCACTTTTTTTCCATCCGCTGAGTGAATCAGATCTGGAAGTCTCTCAGCCCTGAGAACTTTTGACGACGAATGCAAGCCTAAGCAGAAGATTATTGCATCGATTATGTTGGATTTTCCGCTCCCGTTAGGCCCACTGATAACGTTAAATCCCTTGACAAAGGGAATTTCCGTTTTCTTTCCGAATGATTTAAAGTTTCTTATTCTTATTTTTTTAATTTGCATGTCAGTCGCAGATAATCAGTTTTCCGTCGCTGTCCTCCTCTTTTTTCACGTCTTCTTTAGCCTCTTCCTTTTCTTCAACACCGATCTCCCTGATTTCCCTTGGTTTTTCTCTCTTGATTACCTCAGACTTTATAAAAAGAACCTCATCCATCAGGCTTTCGACCGTTTTGTTTAATTCCGTGACCTTCGCCTTAATCCTGTCCAATTCCCCTTTGATCTCACTCAAAACTGCCTCTTTAATCTCATCAATACTCATCGAAGCCACCTTTCTTAATTCTCTAATTTCCTTCTCTTTTTCAGCTAATTTACTTTCAAGCCTTTCGATAATCAGATCCCTATCGCTCATTCATTCAAAAATATTTTTAGTAAGTTTATTAGTTTTTCTCAATGGACATCGCCATACCATCCTCATCTCTGATAAACGAAAGAGATGAGAAAATAAAGACGTTCAAAGTTGGGATAATTGGGAGAGCCGCCGCCGTATTCAGAGTAAGAAAAATCTACATCTATCATGATCCGCTGAAGGATGAGAGCAAATTCATAAAAGAGATACTCGAATACATGGAGACCCCTCAGTATTTAAGGAAGTATCTTTTTCCTCTCAAGGATTCACTGAGATACGCGGGGGTTTTACCGCCACTACAAATCCCATCCCATAAGCCAAAAAGTTTAAAAATCGGTGAGATAAGAGAGGGGGTTGTTGTAAAGGTTGCTCCTGACGGCACGTCTTGGGTGGATGTGGGTCTGAAAGCCCTGGCTCTCCTCCGCAAAAAAGCGGAAAGGGGAGCCCGCGTGACCGTCAGGATCTGTTCGAAGAACCCGTTGGTAGTAGAAGAAGCGAAACCTCAAGAGTATTGGGGATATAAAGTGGAAATAACCGAATTGGAAGAATTGGTGAAAAGGCGAGATGCCGTAATAACCTCAAGAAGGGGGAGAATCCCGAGTATGGAGGAGCTTAAAAAAGTCGGTTTGCTCATCTTCGGAAATCCGAAGGAGGGTGTTCCCGAGATAGTTGAGAGGATGGGGATCGATTTGAGGGTAGATACGTGGAATATGATCCCAAATCAGGGTTCAAAAACCGTTAGGTTGGAGGAAGCTTTAATCTCCTGTCTCGCTTTGGTTAATTACGCTAAGGTGGTATTATGAAGTGGCACAGACCAAGGAGGGGATCTCTTGGTTTCTCTCCAAGAAAGAGAGCTTCAAGCATAATTCCAAGGATAAGGGCTTGGCCCGTAACCAGTGAAACAAAGCTTCTCGGATTTGCCGGATATAAGGCGGGTATGACCCATGTTGTGATGGTGGATGATAGGAAGAACTCTCCCACCTACGGAGAGGAAATTGTCGTCCCCGTTACCGTGATAGAGACCCCACCGATGAAGGTAATGGGGATAAGGATATACCGACAGACGCCTTACGGACTTCAGATAGCTGAAGAAGTGTGGGCTAATAATCTCGATCAACAGCTTTCAAGAAGACTTAATTTGCCGAAGAGGTCGAAGGATGCCGAATCTCTAAGGGAGATCGAAAACGTAGCTGAGGTCAGGGTAATCACATACACGCAACCGTATCTGATAACAGGAGTCCCCAAGAAGGTTCCAGATGTGATGGAGCAGAAGGTGGGCGGAGATCCTGATAAAGCTTTGGATTATGCGATAGAAAAGCTTGGAAAGGAGGTCAGGGTAGGAGAGGTCTTCGTAGAGGGTGCTTTCATCGACGTTCTCGGGATAACGAAAGGTAAGGGATTTCAGGGTCCCGTTAAGAGATGGGGTGTTATCACGCTCGATGCAAAGCATGCGAGGAGCAGTAAGCACCGCAGAGTCGGAACCCTCGGACCTTGGAACCCCCACAGGGTTAGGTGGACGGTTCCTCAGGCGGGTCAAATGGGATTCCACCAGAGGACGGAATACAACAAGAGAATCCTCAAGATCGGAGAGAATGGATCCGAAATAACTCCCGAAGGGGGCTTTCCGCATTACGGTGTTGTTAGGAATGAGTTTGTTCTCGTATCGGGAAGTGTTCCCGGAAGCGTTAAGAGATTGATCAGGATGAGGGATGCAATAAGACCGCCCGCCAAGACTTATGAGGGTGTTAATCTGCTCTACGTCAGCACTTCATCCAAACAGGGTAGGTGATAATATGGAAGCGAAAGTTTACGATCTTAATGGGAATGTTGTCGAGACGATAGAGCTTCCCGATGCTTTTACGGAGGAATTCCGTCCAGACATCATAAAGAGAGCTGTGCTTGCAATTCAGAGCCACAGAAGACAGCCTTACGGTCCGAATCCGCTCGCAGGAACTGACTACGCATGGGAAAACTGGGGACCCGGCTACGGATACGCAAGAGTCCCGAGATGGAAGCTCGGAAGAAGGGCAGTCGTCGTCCCGCAAGCGGTCGGTGGCCGAAAAGCTCACCCACCGAAGGTTCAGAAAAAGTGGGCTGAAAAGATTAACAAAAAGGAGATGAAGAAGGCATTGAGATCCGCACTTGCGGCAGTCGCTAACGAAGAGATCGTGAGGGCAAGAAACCACGTTTTCGAGGGAGAGTTGCCGAAGATCGTAGTGGATGAATTCGAGAACTTGACGAAGACGAAGGAAGTTATCTCCGTCCTGAAGGCGATCGGCGTGTTCTCCGATGTCGAGAGAGCTAAGGAAACCAAAAGGATTAGAGCTGGAAAGGGTAAAATGAGGGGAAGAAGATACAAAATGAAGAAGAGCGTTTTAATTGTGACCGGATCGAAAAAGCTTAAGGCGGCAAAAAATCTACCCGGTGTAGATGTTGTGGAAGCGAGAAATCTTAACGTTGAATTGTTGGCACCGGGTGGTCATCCCGGAAGGCTTACGGTTTTCACGAAATCCGCTATCGGCTACTTGGGTGAGTGGTTATGATTCTGAAGGCGTTTCTTGTAACCGAAAAAAGCACGATGCTTCTTGAGAAGAATATTCTCACAGCGATCGTTGATATAAGGGTGAACAAAAAGCAGATCGCAAAGGAGATCGAAAAGAGATTCGGTGTTAAGGTGGAAAGAGTGAACACGCTGATCACACCGAAAGGAGAGAAAAAAGCTTACATCAAACTCAAGCCAGAATACTCGGCTGAGGAGCTTTTATCTAAGTTAGGAATATTCTGAGGTGGTCTAAATGGGTAAGCGTATAATCTCACAGAATAGAGGAAGGGGAACGCCCACATACACGGCTCCCTCCCATAAATATAGGGCGGAGGTAAAGCAGATAAAATTTGAAAAGTTCGGTTCGTTGGAAGCTAAGATCATCGATGTCGTTCACGATCCCGCAAGAAATGGACCCCTTTTCCTCGTTAAATATCCAGACGGCATTGAGGACTACGTGTTAGCCGTTGAGGGGAAGGGTGTCGGTGACACCATCAAAGCCGGTGAGGACATCGAAATCGATGTGGGAAACGTGACCTACTTAAAGAACATCCCAGAGGGAACACCGATATGCAATATAGAGAAAATCCCCGGAGACGGAGGGAAATTTGCAAGGGCGAGCGGAACTTTTGGCTTTGTGGTTGCTCACGAGGAGGACAGAGTTCTCGTCCAGCTTCCCTCTGGAAAAATGGTCTGGTTGCATCCAAGATGCAAAGCGATGATCGGTATCGTGGCGGGAGCTGGTAGAACGGACAAGCCGTTCGTCAAAGCCGGAAAGAAGTTCCACAAGATGAAGAGCAAAGCCGCTAAATATCCAAGGGTCAGAGGTGTTGCGATGAACGCCGTCGATCATCCATTCGGCGGTGGTAAGCACCAGCATGTTGGAAGACCTAAGACTGTTAGTAGGAATGCTCCTCCCGGTAGGAAAGTAGGTAGTATCGCCGCCCGGAGAACGGGTGTGAGGAGGTGATATTATGGCTTTAAAGAGTAAGGTTACGAGACCGAAGGAGTTTAGATATCGCGGTTACACTCTCGAGGAACTCAAAAACATGCCCCTTGACAAGTTAGCGGCTCTGCTCCCAGCAAGGGAAAGAAGGAAGATAAAGAGGGGATTTACCGAACAGGAGGAAAAACTTCTGATGAAATTGAAGAAAAAGAATTCCGTAAGAACTCACTGCAGGGATATGGTTGTTTTGCCGGAAATGGTCGGAAGAGTCATCTACGTCCACAACGGTAAGGAATTCGTTAGGGTTGAGATAAAACCCGAGATGATCGGTCACAGACTCGGAGAATTCGCCCAGACAAGGAAGTTCGAAAAACACAGCGGTCCGGGAGTTGGTGCTACAAGGAGCAGTAAATTCGTTCCGCTCAAGTGATCGTTATGGCGAGGGTTAATTACGCTTACAAGCCGAAGGATGAGCTAAATTCTGCAAAAGCGATGGGATACGAGATGGACATAAGCTTCAAACATGCCGTAGAGATATGCAGAGCTATAAAGGGAATGAAAATTGATGATGCCATAAAATATCTCGAAGAAGTCGTAGAAATGAAGAGAGCTGTTCCATTCAGAAAGCACAAGAAGAAGGTAGCTCACAAAAGCGGTCTTGAGAAGTGGTATGCTGGAAGGTATCCCACCAAAGCCGCAAAACACATCATCAAGGTTTTGAAAAATCTGAGAGCCAACGCCGAATATAAGGGTCTTGAAGTGGAGAAACTCGTGATCACACATGCCCAAGCCAAGAAAGGAAGGGTGCTGAAAAGGTTTATGCCAAGGGCTTTTGGTAGAGCAACTCCCCGAAATAAGGTTTTGACAACGGTAGAGTTCGTGGCAGAGGTGCGATAATGGCTGTGGAGAGAAAATTTGTGGAGGAAAGAGTTAGAAAGCTCAGAGTTAAGGAATGGATAGTCGATGAGGTAAGAAATGCGGGATTCGGCGGCATAGACATCGTAAGGACACCGCTCGGAACCCAAGTGACTCTCTTTGTCGAGAGACCCGGTCTCGTTATAGGAAGGGGTGGTAGGAGGATCCGAAAGCTCACCGAAAAGCTAAAGGAGTTCGGCTTGGACAACCCCCAGATCGCTGTCGACGAAATCGAAAAGCCAGAATTTAACGCACAGCTAATGGCATCTCTGCTTGCGAGAGCTTTAGAGAGGGGTTGGTATTTCAGAAAGGCGGGATACAGATTCCTTTACAGGATAATGGAGGCGGGAGCTAAGGGATGCGAGATAGAGATAAGCGGGAAGCTAACGAGCGAAAGGGCGAGAACAGAGAAGTTTGTTGCTGGAACGATCATCCACACCGGAGAACCAGCCCAGTCAATGGTCGAAGAGGGATTTGATATCGCAATCAAAAAGCTCGGAGTTTACGGTGTCAGAGTGAGGATAATTCCGCCCCACGTCGAGCTTCCCGATGAGTTCGTTGTCAAGGACATTAAGATGGAGGAAACTGAAGGAGAAAAAGAAGAAAAGGCAGAAGAGGGAGAGGGACAAAAGGCGGAGGTGAAAGAGAGTGAAGATGAGGGAAATCAGGGAAATGAGTAGAGAGGAGAAACTAAAAAAATTGATGGAATTGGAGAACGAACTACTGAGACTGAGGTCATTAGTGAGGAGCGGAGGAGCTTTGGAGAACCCGGGACAAATAAGGGCTGTAAAAAGGGATATAGCAAGAATAAAAACCTCTTTAAGAGAAGAAGGCTACAAGGTCTGAAGGTTCTTGCGAGGGATTGGATTGGCTTGCGGGTAGAGGTTATGGAAAGTCCAAATCCGTGTGAGATCGGAATTAACGGAGTCGTTGTGGACGAAACAATGAAAACGTTAAGGATCGAGACTCCGAAAGGAATAAAAACAGTAGCCAAAAAGGGTAGGATATTCGCCGTAGAGGTAGAAGGTATGAAATTCAAGGTTAAAGGGAATTTAATAGCCTTCAGACCTGAGGAGAGGATAATGAGAGGTATAATGCTAATAAATAGGATAAAAGGTGATTAAAATGAGAGATATCGGAATAGATGTTTCGCCACCCGAAAGGGAATGTAATGATAAGCACTGTCCATTTCACGGGCAGTTATCGGTAAGAGGACAGATATTCAGGGGTAGAGTCATAAAGACCTACGAGAAAACAGCTGTAATCGAAAGGGAACTCATCCGCTACGTTCCGAAATACGAGAGGTATTTAAAAAAGAGAAGTAAAATGCACGCTCACAATCCTCCGTGCATTAATGCAAAACCCGGTGACATCGTCACGATCGCCGAGTGCAGACCGATAAGCAAGACGAAGAGTTTTGTTATAATTGAGAAGGTGAGAGTATGAGAGCGAGAAGAGCCGTTGTTCCAAGATGCTTGCCCACCGGTGCCCGTTTGGTCTGTGCCGATAATACGGGAGCAAGAGAGCTCGAAATCATCGCGGTAAAGGGATACAAGGGTGTAAGGAGGAGATATCCCGCCGCTGGCGTCGGTGACATCGTCGTCGTTAGTGTTAAGAAGGGATCTCCCGATATTAGGAAGCAAGTCCATTATGCCGTGATAATAAGGCAACGGAAGGAATATCGACGCTCTGACGGAACCCGCGTAAAATTCGAAGACAACGCCGCCGTGATCACGGATCCAAACGGGAATCCGAAGGGGAGTGAAATAAGAGGTCCCGTGGCAAGGGAAGCCGCTGAGAGATTCTCGAAAATCGGATCAATCGCCACGATAATCGTCTGAGGTGATAAAATGTCAAGACAGCCGAGAAAGCAGAGGAAAAGGATGTTTCAAGCAAAGCTTCACGAAAGGCACAAATTCCTTCATGCTCATCTATCAAAAGAATTGAGAGAAAAATACGGAAAGAGATCCCTTAGGGTGAGAACCGGGGACAAGGTCAAAGTGCTCAGAGGAAGCTACGCTGGTCACACTGGAAAGGTTATCGAAGTTGATATGAAAAGGCTCAGGATAAAGGTGGACGGAGTCACTGTAAAGAAGTCTGACGGGACTGAAGTCCCCCTGCCAATCCATCCGTCAAACGTGATGATAGTAGAGCTTGGAGAAGTTGATGAAGTTAGAGAAAAAATTCTGAAGAGGTGATCAAATGCATCAGAAGAGATTATCGGCACCCAAGACCTATAAGATCCCAAGGAAAGTCAAGAAGTGGATTGTTAAGCCGTCACCGGGCCCCCATGATAAAACGGCGATTCCTTTGCTAGTCCTTGTAAGGGATCATTTGAAATTAGCCGATACGGGAAGGGAAGCCCGAAGGATTATCGCATCTGGAAATATCCTTGTTGATGGGATCGTTCGCAAGGATTACAAATTCCCCGTAGGACTTTTCGATGTCGTTTCAATTCCGAAGATGGATCTAAACTACAGAATCGTTTTCGATGAAAGGGGTAGATACGTTCCAATAGAAGTAGAAGATCACGACAAGAAGCTCTACAGAATAAACAACAAGACAATGATCAAAGGTGGAAGAATTCAGCTAAATCTCTTTGACGGAACGAATATACTCGCTACAAACGAATACAAAACTAAGGACAGCATACTAATGAAGATACCCGAAAAAGAAATAATTCAACACCTTAAATTTGAAGAGAGTGCCCTCGTCATGGTTACAGGAGGAACTCATGCAGGTGAAATCGGACGATTGAAATCTTACAAGATAGTTAGAAGCTCCTCCCCAAATCTCGTTACGATAGAGATTGAAGGAAGAGAATACACGACAATCGAAGACTACATTTTCGTCGTTGGTTCGAAGGAAGATAGAAAACCCGTAATAGATCTGGGGGTGTGATATGAACCCGATGCGGGAAGTCCTCATAGACAAGGTTGTAATCAATATCGGTGTTGGAGAGAGCGGTGAGAGACAGAAAAAAGCTTTACAGCTATTAGAGGAACTAACAGGTCAAAAGCCCACATCAACTTACGCTAAAAAAACAATAAGAGGATTTGGGATTAGAAAAGGGGAAGCAATTGGAGCTAAGGTGACTCTAAGAGGTGAGAAAGCCTTAGAATTTTTGAAGAGGGCTTTAACCGTCAAAGAAAGCAAATTAAGCAGAAAGCAGATCGGGGATGGGTATTTCTCCTTCGGTATTCAGGAGCATATCGATCTCCCCGGAGTAGATTACGATCCCGATATGGGTATATTCGGAATGGATGTCTGTGTATCCCTCATGAGAAAGGGTTACAGAGTTGGAAGGAGAAGAAGAGCCAAGAGCAAAGTCGGTAAATCTCATAAGGTCACTAAAGAAGATACGATAGAATTTCTAAAATCGTTGGGAGTGGAGGTTGAGTAATATGGCTAAGGAAAGAACGAAAAAATTCGGTAGGAATGCTAATCCCTGTAGAAGATGTGGTCGAAAAAGGGGTATTGTGAGGAAATACGGTCTCTACCTCTGCAGACAATGCTTCAGGGAAGTTGCCAAGGAGCTTGGATTTAAAAAATACTGGTGAGGTGATAGAATGCAGAGCGATACGCTATCAAATGCTATGTCGGCAATAAAAAACGCTGAGAGAATCGGGAAGTCAGAGGTTCGTATAAAGCCAGCCTCAAAACTTATAGGAAAGGTTCTGAATGTTATGAAGGAATACGGATACATCAAAGAATTCGAAGTTAAAGACGATCACAGAGGTGGTATTATCACAGTGAAGCTTTCGGGGAGAATTAACGACTGCGGAGCCATACGCCCAAGATTCTCTGTAAAGAGGACGGAATACGAGAAGTTTGAAAAGAGATACCTACCGGCAAGAGATTTTGGCATACTGATCGTTTCAACGACTCAGGGAGTTATGTCACAAAAGGAGGCAATAGAAATGGGATTGGGTGGCGTTCTTCTCGCATACGTCTACTGATGAAGAGGTGGGATCGTGGAGGAGAGGTTTGTAGAAATTCCCGAAGATGTAAGCGTTGAAATATCAGGTGATCACGTTAATGGTTACGAAATCAAAGTTAAAGGTCCTAAGGGTGAGAACAGTAAGTTTCTGAAGTTCAGAGGGGTTCGAATTGAGAAAACGGATGGAAAGGTCAGGGTTTACACAGAGGAAAAGAAATCAAACGTAAGGGCGATGGTGGGAACTTACGCCTCCCATATCAACAACCTGATAAAAGGTGTTAAAGAGGGCTTTGAATACAAACTCAAGATTCTTTATTCTCACTTCCCGATGAAGGTTAGAGTTGAGGGTAGAGAGGTCATAATAGAGAACTTCCTCGGTGAAAAACATCCAAGAAGGGCGAAGATATTCGGAAGAGCCGAAGTTGAGATAAGAGGAAATGAAATCATCGTAAGAGGGATCGACAAGGAAGAATGCGGTCAGACCGCGGCAAACATCGAACAGGCCACGAAGAAGAGGGGATTGGATATAAGAGTATTTCAGGATGGTATCTACATAGTGGAGAAGCCGAGGTGATTGGATGAATCCGAATCTTTCGAAGGAAGAAATCAGACTTCTTAAGGTTAGAAGAAGAATGAAATCAAGAAAACCCGAATTCAGACACTTTGAGGCTCACAAAAAGTTGAGACTGAGAAGGTTAGGATGGAGGAGACCACGTGGGAACGACAATAAGTGGAGGAAGAGATACGGAGGTAAGTGGAGCGGTCGTGTCCTTCCAAACCCCGGATTCTCATCACCCAAGGCAGTCAGAGGATTGCATCCCTCAGGATACGAAGAAGTCCTCGTCTACAATTTGAAGGATCTTGAAGGGATTGACGGAAAAAGGCAGGCGATCAGAATAGCATCTTGCGTTGGGATGAAAAAGAGACTTATGATCGAGGAGAAAGCTAAGGAGATGGGTCTGAAGATACTGAATCCCGTCCAGAGGTGATATGATGGATCTAAGGCTTCAGAGAAGGTTGGCAGCCCAAATCCTTGACTGTGGTGTGAACAGAGTCTGGATTGATCCTAACGCCCTCGATGAGGTTGCAGCAGCGGCGACAAAAGATGATGTCAGGGAACTGATCGAGAAGGGGTTAATAAAAAGAAAACCCGTTCAAGGAGTTAGCAGAGCGAGGATAAATAAAAGAAGAGCTCAGAAAAGAAAAGGAAGAAGAAGAGGTCATGGAAGAAGGAAGGGCAAGAAGACTGCGAGGCTTTCAAGAAAGAGAGCTTGGATACTCAGAGTGAGGGCGCTGAGAAAGAGGCTTAGAGAGCTGAAGGAGCAGAACGTGATAGATAGAAGAACTTACAGAATCCTCTACAGAAAGGTAAAGGGTGGAGAATTCAGGAGCGTTTCACATCTCAACGCTTATATAGAATCCATGCTGAGGTGATCAAATGGCAAGAGGTCCGAGATATAAGGTTCCGTTAAGAAGGAGAAGGGAAGGCAAAACAAATTACAAAAAGAGGTTAAAGCTCCTCCTTTCAAGAAAACCTCGATTAGTTGTTAGGATAACAAACAAAAGGGTAATAGCTCAGATAGTTGAATATCATCCCGACGGGGATAGGACTCTCGTTTATGCGGATTCTAAGGAGCTCGAAAAGTTCGGATGGAAGGGTGATTTGAACAACACACCAGCCGCTTACCTAACGGGACTCCTCATCGGTAAAAAGGCACTTGAGAAGGGGATTAATGAAGCAATCCTCGATATTGGACTTAGAACTCCGTCAAAAGGTGCAAGGGTATTCGCAACGCTGAAAGGCGCCGTCGATGCTGGGATGGAAATACCCCACAGCGAGGAGATACTCCCGGACGAATCGAGAATAAGGGGCGAACACATAGCCGCATACTACGAACAGAATCCCGAAATGTTTAGCGGATACGAAAAGAGGGGTTTCAAACCATCTGATTTGCCCGAACATTTTGAAGAAGTAAAGTCGAAGATTTTAGGAATCGTCATCTGTTCAGGACTAGCAGCAGGGATTAAATATTGCAGGAATACTGATCCTCAGCAAGGATGTGGAATCTTCATACCAGAATATATTCTGCGAGCTATTGGAGTAGATACCGAAGATTGCTTATATATTTACCGTCATACTCAACAGAGAAGATTAATTCTAACGCCTAGGAAACAGAATATCCAAGGATATGACCCTGACCCATTTCCAAATCCAACAGGACGAGGATGTAATGATCCAGATGCATATAAAATCAGAGAGCCAACGACCTCACGATTTGGGAACGGAGGAGTTATAAGGTTCCCAGAAGATTTGGCAGGTAATCCTCTGTATGACTTAAAAACTAATTGTCAGTGTAGGTATACTATAAATAACCCGTTACGTCCACAATCTAAAATAGATGTAAAAAATCAACTAATTGAAATATGGTGGTAATATGACCGAGATACCTGAAAAGTGGACGCCAAGAACAAGACTCGGTAGGCTTGTAGCCGAGGGGAAGATAAAAACGATCGACGAAGCAATAGCTTCGGGATTACCGCTAAAAGAGCCCGAGATTGTTGATTTGCTTCTTCCAGATCTTGAAGATGAAGTTCTTGAAATAAATCTCGTTCAGAGGATGACAGATAGTGGTAGAAGGCTGAAATTCAGGGTAACGGCTGTGGTAGGAAACAGGAATGGATACGTGGGAGTCGGTGTCGGAAAAGCTTCACAAGTAGCTCCCGCAATCCAAAAAGCTATTAGAAATGCCAAAATAAACATCTTTAAAGTTCAGCTCGGATGCGGATCATGGGAGTGCGGATGTGGGGGAAACCACAGCATTCCCGCAAAAGTCACTGGGTCAGCCGGAAGCGTCAGAGTCACCCTAATTCCCGGACCCAAGGGTTTGGGATTGGTTGCCGGAGACACTGCAAAAAAGGTTTTGGAGCTCGCCGGTGTTAAGGATGTTTGGACGTTCACGAGAGGGCAAACAAAGACCACAATTAACTTCGCAAAAGCCACCTTCGAAGCCCTTAAGCAGACTGTGTATTTAAAGAGGTGAAATCATGTTCGCCGTTATAAGGTTGAGGGGAACGGTAGATGTTAACAGAAAGATTAAAGAAACCCTAAAATATCTGAGACTCCACAAAAGGTATCACTGCGTTGTCGTCCCGGATACCCCCTCCTATAGAGGGATGTTACAGGTAGTGAAAGACTACGTAGCATACGGAGAGATTGACGCGGAAACTCTCGCACTTCTTCTGAGGAACCGTGGGAGATTAAAGGGAGATAAAAGGCTGACTGACGAATACGTCAAAGAGAAAACGGGATACGAAACAATAGAGGAGTTCGCAAAAGCCGTGATCGAGGGGAAGACGAGCCTTAAAGATCTCCCGGATCTAAAACCGGTCTTCAGGCTTCACCCGCCGAGAGGAGGTCTTAAAAGCATAAAATGGCATTACGGATACGGAGGAGATCTTGGCTATCATGGGAAGGACATTTCAAAGCTGATCTATAAGATGAGGTGATATCATGCCAAAAAAGAAGGTCAAGAAGTATAGGGGATCGAGAACTTGTGGAGGCGGAAGCCATAAAAAGAGAAGAGGTGCGGGACACAGAGGCGGAAGGGGAAATGCGGGAGTCTTCAAGCACAAATACCTGAGAACGATCAAGCTCGTAAAAGCTGGATTGTATCAAATCGGTAAGAGAGGTTTCACGAGACCGGCATGCATTGTTAGGGAGAACGTTTTTGCGAAAATGCTATTTAACAGATTAAAGGAGCTTAAAGAAGAAGGAGCCCTTGACGAAAACCTCTACAGATTCTTTAAATCGAGAGTGGACTTAAACGTGGGAGATCTATGTCAGGTTATCGAGAGGCTTGCGGAAATTGGAATTGCCGAAAAAGAAGGCGATCTTTATCGGATCGATCTATCCGAGATCGGTTACGCAAGGTTGCTCGGTAGTGGAAACGTTGACAAGAAAATGCATGTGATCGTTGAGTATGCAACGCCAAAAGCTGTGGAGAAGATTGAATCCGCCGGAGGGACTGTTAAAACATCTTAATTTTTAGGAGGGGTTTTTGTGGAAAAAAACCCGATTGATCAAGCGCTTAGAACTCTGAGACCATATTTTGAGAAAATTCCGAGTGTTGAAAGACCTGTCGGTCATGTTCCTTTCAACCAAAAATTCATGTGGACAATTGCCGTCCTAATATTGTATTTTGTTTTATCCAATGTTCCCGTTTTCGGTTTGGATCCCTCCTCGATAGACATTTTCGAGCAGTATAGAGCTTTATTCGCGGGAGCCACCGGCTCCATAATCGCCTTAGGTATTGGGCCGATCGTCACAGCGAGTATCATCCTTCAGCTCCTTGTGGGTGCCGGAATCATAAAATTGGATTTAACAAATCCCGAGGATAGAGCGGCGTATCAGGAATTCCAACGCTTTTTAGTTTTCGTAATGATTGCGGCGGAAGCCCTCCCTCAAATCCTCGGGGGATTTTTGAAGCCGAATCCTGAGATAGCAGAACAGCTTGGTGTTCCTTTAGGTGTTATCTCTCTCCTGATATTTATTCAGTTATTTATTGGCGGTGTTTTGATAGTCTACATGGATGAGGTGGTTTCGAAATGGGGCATTGGTAGCGGTGTCTCTCTTTTCATCCTCGCCGGTATCTCTCAGTCAATCATTATAGGTTTGTTTAACTGGGTCACACCTCCAAACGCTCACATGCCTGCCGGAATCATTCCAAGATGGATTTGGATTGCTCAGAACTATTCAGCCGGGCAATTACTGAGCGGAAGCGGTTTGACATTCCTTCTAATTGATGGGGGGATATTGGCACTGATAACAACGGTAGTGATAATACTGCTCGTCGTCTATGCTGAAGGAACGAGGGTTGAAATTCCATTAGCTCATGCGGCGGTGAGGGGTGCCCGTGGACGCTTCCCGATAAAGCTCATATACGCAAGCGTCCTTCCAATGATATTTGTCAGAGCTTTACAGGCAAATATCCAGTTCTTCGGGTTAATGCTCTATCAGAAAGGGATTACATTCTTAGGGGAGTATGTGGGTTCAAAACCGATAAACGGTATAATGTATCTTTTGTCACCGGTAAGAAGCCCCTATGACTGGGTCCCCTCTTTGGTGAAATCAAATCCCTACTTTGCGGATCTACCTGACTGGATAATACTCTCCCACTTGCTCATTGACGCCCTGATACTGATCATTGGAGGTATAATCTTCGCCGTATTCTGGGTAGAAACATCGGGGATGGATGCGAGAACCGTTGCGAGTCAGATCGCAAAAAGCGGAATGCAGATTCCGGGATTCCGTCGATCTCCCCAAGTTCTTGAGAGACTTCTCCAAAGATACATTCCGAGGGTCACGGTGATCGGAGGTGCCGCAATCGGAGTCCTCACGCTTATAGCGAACATGCTCGGAACGATAGGCAACGTAAGCGGAACCGGTTTGCTCTTAGCGGTGAGCATTGCATACAGATTCTACGAAGATCTTGCGAGAGAGCAGTTAACAGAAATGCATCCGATGATCAGGAAGATTTTAGGTGAAGAGTGATGAAGGGCGTCTTAAAGAATATAGTAAGAGCGATTGGAATTGTTTTCTTTTTTGGTATTTTTATAAGCAACGATTTCAGAATTGCCTTAGGTGAGCTTCTATCCCCCGTTTTGGATCCCTTATACTACCAGATCGGATACCTTTTAACCGTGATTGTGCTCTCCATCATAACCGGATTATACAGCACTATCATCCAGAAATTGACGGTGGATTACAGAAGATTAAAGGAGATCCAGAAAGTCGTCATGGAATTTAACAAAGAGTATGCGGAAGCTTTGAAAAAGAACAATCAAGAGAAGCTGAAAAGACTTGAAACAAAGAAGAACGAAGTTCAAAAAATGCAGAGCGAACTCTTCAGCATGCAGTTCAATCCCATGTTCTACACGGTCGTCGTGACAATACCTATACTGATGTGGTTGTATAAGATCTCCCATCTAAATCCCACTGTGATCGTCCCGTTTGCCGGAGAGATTCATGTTGGTCAGTTTTATTTAATCTTCCCCTGGTGGATATGGTGGTATATGTTCAACTCGATAGCTTTCGGTCAGATAATAAGGAAAGTCCTTAAAGTGGGGTTATAGAATGAAAATCACAATATCGGGTCCCCCGGGAAGTGGAACCACAACCGTAGCCAGAAGGTTATCAGAAAAACTTGGGATTCCGTTAATCTCAGCGGGAGAAGTTTTCAGACAACTCGCAATGGAAAGGGGAATGACACTCGAAGAGTTTAGCAAGCTTGCAGAGACAGATCCAGAGATCGATAATCTCGTGGATCAAAGGCAGAAAGAGCTATCCCTCGAATACGATAGTGGGATATTTGAAGGAAGGCTTTCGGGATGGATGATCGATGCTGATTTGAAGGTCTGGATATACTGCAAAGCTGACATCAGATATGAGAGGATCGCAAAAAGAGAGAACAAACCGATAGAAGTTGTAAGAGCCGAGACGAAGCTAAGAGAAGAAAGCGAGAAGAGTAGATACCTAAAGATTTACGGAATAAATATTGGGGATCTCTCCGTGTATCACTTGGCTATAAATTCCGAGAAGTTTAATCCAGATCAGATAGTTGAAATAATATTAAAGGCGTTAGAGCTGGTGAAATGAGCGAAATGAGGAGAGAGATAATCAAAAAAAAGAATTTTGAAGATATTTTTCTGATTAAGGAAGAAGGATATCCAAGCGAGTTCGGAACTTATCCCTACAACAGAGAGATGAGAGAATACATAACGAAAGGCATGGTCTGTATAGACAAGCCGATGGGTCCAAGCAGTCACGAAATCGTCGTCTGGGTTCGAAAAATTCTTGAGGTGAATAAAACGGGTCATACGGGAACCCTCGACCCCAGAGTCACAGGTGTTTTACCGATAATGATAGAGCATACGACAAAACTCGTCAAATATCTGCAAGAATCCGACAAAGAATACGTCGCCCTAATGCATCTTCACGGAGACGTTAAAAAAGATAGGATAGAAAAGGTTATGGAGGAATTCGTTGGCAGAATCTATCAAAGACCTCCCCTTAAATCAGCTGTCAAAAAGAGATTGAGAATCAGGGAGGTCAAAAACATTGAAATACTTGAAATTGACGGGAGAAACGTCCTTTTCAGAGTCGCTTGCGAGGCTGGAACCTATATCAGGAAGCTCTGCGTTGATATCGGAGAAGTTTTGGGTGTTGGGGCACACATGCAGGAACTGAGAAGGATAAGAACGGGAGAATTTGACGAAAGCAAAGCGTTTACGCTCCATGATCTCCTCGACGCTTACATATTCTGGAAAGAAGAGGATGAAGAAAAGTATCTCAGAGAAATAATCATGCCCATGGAGGAAGTGGCAAAAAGCATGAAAAAGATAATCATCAAGGATACGGCGGTTGACGCAATCTGTCATGGTGCCCCCCTCACAGCTACGGGAATTCACTACATAGAGAAAACAATCAAAAGGGGGGATATTATCGCTCTGTTCACTTTAAAGAGCGAATTGGTTGCGATCGCCAGATCACACATGAATGCCGAAGAGATCTTAAGAGCCAAAAGAGGTATAGTTGCGGAAACCCTCCGTGTGATCATGGAGAGGGGGACATACCCGTCCTATTGGAAAAGAAAAGATTAAATTTAAAGAAAGTTATAAATAATATTATCCGTAAATAATCCTAAGCTGGTGATGGCGATGATCGATTTAATTATGGATGGGAACATGCTTAAAGCAATAACGAGAGCGATGGCGGCATTGGTCAGTGAAGCTCGATGGCACTTTAAAGAGGAGGGGCTCCATTCGAGGGCTGTAGATCCCGCCAATGTGGCGATGGTTATCGTGGACGTATCGAGGGAGAACATGGAAGCCTATTCGATCGACGAGGAGACCGTTGTTGGTGTTGACGTGAACAGGATATACGATATTGCGAAGAGCATAAAGAAGAATGAACTCGTTGAGCTGCAAGTGGAAGACGAGACGAGGCTTAAGGTAAAGTTCGGGAGCGTTGAATACAGAGTTACGCTTATCGACCCAGCTGCGATAAGGAAAGAGCCCAAGATTCCTCAGTTAGATCTGCCGGCGAAGATTGTGCTGGATGCGGGGGAGTTTAAGAAAGCCATAACAGCGGCAGATAAAATAAGCGACCACGTAGTTTTCAGATCCGATGAAACGGGATTCTACATCGAAGCTGAAGGGGATGTTGACAAGATAACCTTCCACATGAGCGATGCAGAACTGATAGAATTCAACAAGGCTGAGGCGAGGAGCATGTTCAGTATAGAGTATCTAAAAGAGTTTTGCAAGGTCGCCGGATCAGGTGATCTTCTCACGGTCCAGTTGGGAACAAACTATCCAGTTAGATTGGTGTTTGATGTGGCAGACGGAAAAGTAAGGGTTGAATACATCTTAGCCCCACGTATAGAAGCGGAATGAAGCTTTTACCTCTTTTACCCTTCCTTGCCGATTATCCATTTTTAAAACCTGCAAAAAGTTTCAGAATTGAAAAAGACAGCCGAATACTTGATGATGCAATATACAGGGCGGAGAACACCCTAAAAGAGATATTTTTTGGAAATTTAAAAATCGAAGTTGATGAAAAGCCATTTTACTGTGATGACTGCGAAAAAGATTGCAGAGTGTTCTGTGAAAGAGGTGCCCTAAAAGATAAAAGAAACTGGACAAAATGCATTTTATGCGGTAAATGTTTTGAAAACTGTAATTATGTAATCAGTAGAGAAATCTATAATGAACTCAAAGTCAAGGCGAAGATCTCCGTCTTCGCTTACGTGGCAATGATGTCCGCCGTGTCTGATTTTCCCCTCGCAAAAAGGAAATTTGCAATAACGCTTGCAAGAGCTTATAGAAACGCGATGGAGAGAGATAAAAGCGAAAGGCTTCCGGAGATACTTGCGGCGAACTTTGGAATCAAGATGCTTAGAGAGGAAGGTATTTCGATCCATGTTAGCGATTACTTAAAAGCTGCGGCAAAGATCAAATCTGAAGAGTGGAAACTATGCAACAGAAATCTCAGAAGAGGTTACGTTGATCTCAGTCTGAAAGAATTTTACAGGGTTATCGAGGAATACCTAAGAGAGCTTTTCCTTAAAGATGTCTCGGTTAACTTAGAGGGTCTAAACAGACTGAGAGAAATCGCCGCTAAATTTGAGCTAAAGAGAAGAGATTACTCCTCCACCAAAGGAGAATTCGGCAGATTTCCTCCATGTATGATGAAAATTCTATCTGATTTACAGATGGGGGAAAACGTTCCGCATACAGCGAGATTTGCTTTAACGACATTCCTTCTTAACATCGGGTATAGCATCAGCGAAATTATCGATCTTTTCAGGAAAGCTCCGGATTTTGATGAAGATAAAACGAGATATCAGGTGGAACACATTGCTGGAAAGAGGGGTTCGGGAAAGGAATACGACACTCCCTCATGCTCGACGATGAAGACTTATCACAACTGCGTAGCTGAATGCGGCGTTAAACACCCCCTTGAATACTACCGAAAACACCTTCGTAAGAAACACTTTTAGAACGAGTATTATGATCTAATCCCGATGAAAGTTGTCGAAGAAAATTTAAGGGGAAATGAGGGTGAAATAAAGCTCATTCCTGAAACGATAGAAGATTTATGGCATTTAAAATACATAGTGGAGCCGGGGGATATCGTATTCTCCCTAACGAAAAGGGTTAGTGAAAGTAGCGACAAGCTCAGAAGCGATAAAGAAATGGTTGTAGTAAGACTGGGAATACAGGTGGAAAGAGTAGAATTCCATAAATTCGCAAACAGGTTGAGAATAACAGGGAGGATTGTCGGGGGTCTCGACGAGTCGGGATATCATACTCTCAACATAACACAGGGAAAAGAATTGAGCATAATAAAGAAATGGAAAGAAGAACAACTCAAAAGGATAAAGATGGCAGTCGAATCATCAAACAGACCTGAAGTTGTCATACTGACAATTGAAGAGGGGGAAGCCGTGATCGGCATCCTAAGACAGTGGGGTGTTGAAGAAGTCGGTGTCGTCAGAGGTAGTTACGGGAAAGATAGAGGTGATAACAGGAGAGAATTTTTCGGTGAAGTCTATTCAGCTTTGAAAAATTTGGATTTTAAGTATCTCGTTATAGCGGGGCCGGGATTCACAAAAAACGATTTTTATGAATTTTTGAAGGAAAAAGATAAAGTTGATGCAGTAATCGTGGACGCATCCTCCATAGGGACAAGGGGATTTATTGAAGTCTTGAAAAGAGGTGTTATCGACAGAATAGTTGGGGAGCTTAAGATATCGAGGGACGCTGAATACATCGATAAGCTATTGGAGGAAATAGCGAAGGACGGGAAAGCGGCTTACGGTTTGGACGAAGTTAAAAAGGCGTATGAATACGGGGCAATCGAAACCTTACTCATAACAGATGAATTTCTAAGAAAGGAAAGGGAAAAATGGGATATCGATGAATTCTTGAAAAATGTTGAAAACATGGGTGCCGAAATTGTAATAATGAGCTCAGAATTCGAGCCGGGCAAAAGGTTGAATGCACTCGGTGGTGTAGCGGCACTACTTAGGTTTAAATTGTGAACTTCCATTCCCTTCTGATTTCGGGAACATTTGCCATGGCATTTCTTTTTATGAATCTCAGACAATCTCTTCCGTATTCTCTGATAATCCTTTTTACGTTTACGATAATACATCCCGGAATTCTTAAATCCGTGATTTCTTTAAGCTTTTCAGAAACCTCTAAGAATTCTATCAAGCTCTCCGTCCTTTCCATATCAAATCCGTGCTTTTTCATCAACTCCGCGTTGTATACGGAGAGCGGTTGGAGAAACATTTCCATTTCAAGAGAGTTTGAAAGTTCAGCTATCTTGAAAACATCTCTGTCGTTAATCCCCGGCATGTATATCGTTCTTATAATTCCCCTGATGGATGACTCCTTCAAGACCCGTAGATTCTTCTTTACCGTTTCATAGCCATCAAATTTTGTTATTTCAAGATACTTTTCCCTTGATGCGGCATTTAAGCTTACCATAGCTAAATCAAAGAATTTTTCCAATCTCTTTACTGCTCTTTCATCCAATAGAATTCCGTTTGTTTGCAAATCCAACCTTGCCTCAGGGAAAATATCTTTTAATCTTCTTGCTACTCTCTCCACTTCATCAATCCCTGCCAAGAGCGGCTCGCCAAATTGGGAGATCGTTATCGCTTTAACATTCTTTATCTCGCCGTAGTATCCCGGTTTCGGAGCCTTTCCCTTCTTTACTGCAATAATCGAGTAGCAGTAAATACACCGAAGGTTGCACTTTGTCGTAATCTCGTAACTTGGGTGATGGACGGGATTCTCCTCTCTTTCATCATTCCCCGGACAGAATTCACAGTGTGAAGATTCTTTCATAGGGCTTTGTTGTAGGCTAAACACTTTTAGTTTAAATATCTTCTACAGCCTCCGCAGAAAACGCCGCAGAGTTCTTGGCTGCCTATCCTTCACAGCGGTAAGCTCGGTTAGATACTTCTTTTTGGGTCGGCGACGGCACACGTAACTGAGAGAAAGAGCAAAAATTCGGGATTAAACGTAGAGGTCGAAGACGGCAGCATCTAAGTAAGGAATCTCCTCTGGTCTTATTTTGAGCGGATCCACTCCAAGAGTTTGTAGTTTCCTCTCGAGTTCGTCGTAGAGTCCGAGGTTCGCAGGAACTGGAAAGTTGTAAGTTCTAATCAACTCGTAAACTATGTAATGGCAAACCTTCTGACTACCTAACCCACGGATCTTCTTTAGGTCCTCGTAGACGTTGGACATTTTCCCTGCATCAAAACCCGCAGGACCGTTTCGAAGGTTGTATCTCGACTCGAGTTCGAGTAGACCTTTGACGACATCGAGTATGTGTTGGCTTATTCCAATTTCGTTTTTGAATGAATCGAGTCTCCCCTGTTGTTCTAACTCCTTTAGGAATGTGTATATGTCCTTTTTAGCTCTTGAAGCCCTAAACCTCACTTCAGTAAAGGTTCTTAGTGCAAATTCGTCTCCTAGCCCACCCCTTTGAAAAGATATGCAAAGAGCCAATTCGAAGGGGTTCCGGTAGAGCGTTTCCGCACACGGTTTCCAAGCTTTGACTCGATCTCTTCCAACTTTAACAAGCCAATCTTTGAATTCGTCTGGATTGATCAAACTTACCACCTCCAAGCATCATTATGTGAGACACAAATATACTTTTTCTGGTATTTGCCTAACAGTCTTCAGGCCCTATTAAGTAGAGATCCTATAGAGATATGTTACCAAATTTCCCTTTCTGGTTTCTTTATCCGCCTGTATGTCGAAAACTTCGAGATAGGGTGTAGCTTTGACGGTATTCTGGTAGAGAGTGTCTTTAAAAAGTTTACAAAGTGATAACGAAACATTTATTATCCGTATTGTATAGATATTTTAGGTTAGTTGGGTGGATGAGATTATGATTGAAAAATTATCGTTGTTCACTCGTATAATAAATAATCCCGTTACAAGAAAATCCCTTCAGGGTCTCACCGGTTATTGTGAAGTCGATGGGAAGAATCGGCTTGAGGTTGCTATCGAACTCGCTCTCGGTTACCGAGAGGATGCCTGTTGGAAGTGCAAGATGGCTTCGAAAACAGTGGAACCGATCTTGAGAAAGGGTGCCGAATCCTTTAACGTTACTATGGACGAGTTAAAAGAGAAATTTAAAGATGCATATTGGAGAAGAGGTCTCGTTAGCGTTATCAGGGGATTAGCCTTTTTCGGCGTTAGAAAACCCTTCGTTCCGGGAGCACCCTTTCAAGTCGTCTGGGATGTCACCTACGCATGTAATCTGAGATGTAAACACTGCTACTCGGCTGCGGGCAAATCCCTGAAGGATGAACTGACATCCGAAGAAGCCCTAAACGTGATAGACAAGCTTGACAGACTTGGTGTGACCATTATCTCCTTTTCGGGTGGTGAACCTTTATTGAGGAAGGACATCTTTGAGCTAACGAGTTACGCTGCTGATAAAGGGATCTACGTAGCTATAGCTACAAACGGAACACTTATAGATGAAGAAACTGCAAAAAAGATGAGAGAAAGCGGAGTTGGATACGTCCAGATTAGCCTTGATGGGACTAAAGAAACTCACGAGTCTTTCAGAGGGGTTAAGGGATGCTACGAAAGAACTGTGAACGGAATAAAGAATGCTGTTAAAGAGGGTCTCTTTGTGAACGTTTCAATGACCGTGACGCGTTTGAATTATAACGATGTCCCAAAAGTTATTGAGCTTTGTGAGAAAATTGGAGTTAACTGGTTCATGCATTACAATTTTATTCCAACGGGAAGGGGAACGGCTGAGATCGACATCACACCAGAGCAGAGGGAAAATCTTCTAAAAATGATCTACGAAAGAAATAAAACCTCGAACATAAGCTTGTTATCGACGGCACCTCAATTCGCCCGCGTTGCTATGCAGTGCGATGCCGAATTAATTCCAACGCACTTCTACAACATTAAAGCGGGAAAAAGGCTTAGGGAATTAGCCGAATTCATAGGAGGTTGCGGTGCTGGTAGATTTTATTTTGCAATAAAAGCTAACGGCGATATCCAGCCATGCGTTTTCTTCCCTCTAAAGATTGCGAACATAAAAGAGCTTAACTCGAAAGAGCTCGAAGATCTCTGGCTTCACAATCATGTTTTTGAAGATCTCAGAAACAAAGATATCTTAAAGGGTTGTGGGGAATGCGGCTACCGATACTATTGCGGCGGATGTAGGGCGAGAGCTTTCAACTACTTCGGGGACTACACGATGCCCGATCCCGGTTGCATAAACAATAAGAGATATTGGAAGATAATTCATGATCTCTCTTATAAATCCGAACGCGAATGTTGAAGTTGTAAAGAGATTGGATATCTCAACTCCCCCTTTGGGTTTAGGTTACCTCGCATCATGTTTGAGAGAAAGGGGATTTAAAGTTAGAATAATAGATGATTTGGTTGAAAGATTGAGCTTTAATCAAATACTTAAGAAGGTTAAAAACTCCCTGATCGTAGGAATCACCTCTACAACACCGACATTTAATGCCGCGCTGAGATATGCAAAAAAGATCAAAGAGGCATTTCCGAACATCTTTATCATCATGGGCGGTGTTCATGCAACATTCAAACCCTACGACGCCCTGAAATACGCTGACGCCGTCTGTATCGGAGAAGGAGAACACACGATCGTAGAAGTTGCTGAGAGGGTTGAAGGCGGGAAAAGTCTCGAAGGTGTCTGCGGAATAATCTACAAAGAAAAAGATAGGATACACGTGAATTCCCCACGCAAATTTATAGAGAATTTGGACACGATTCCGTTCCCAGCTTACGATTTAATGCCCCTTGATAAATACACTGTTTTTGAGGGGAGGTTAGAGCATTTCCCCATAATGACCTCAAGGGGTTGCCCCTTTGGATGTAGATACTGCTCTTCATCCCTATTTATGGGTCGCAAATTCAGAGCGAGAAGTCCTGAGAATGTCGTGGATGAAATAGAGTGGTTAATCAACGATTTTGGGGCAAGACACATAGCTTTTGCCGATGATACTTTTACATTAAGCAAGAGAAGAGTCCTCGCAATATGCGACGAGATAAAGAAGAGAAGGCTCGAAATCGACTGGAGTTGTTCATCAAGAGTGGATACAATAAACGAAGAATTACTCAAAAAGATGAGGGAAGCCGGATGTTCCGCCATCTATTTTGGTGTTGAATCGGCGAGTCCCGCAGTGCTGGAATACTACAAAAAGAAAATTGACTTAAATAAGGTCGAGAGAGCCGTTAAACTCGCTAGAAAGGTAGGAATAGCAACAATCTGCTCGTTCATTATTGGTGCTCCCTTTGAAAAAAAGGAAGATATGAAAAAAACTCTCAAATTTGCATTAAAGTTGGATCCCGATTACGCTCAGTTCTCAATCCTCACACCCTATCCGGGAACAGAAATATACCAAGAAGCAAAAAGAAAAGGGCTTCTGTTGACCGAGAACTATGATGAATATACGGCGGGAAAGCCCGTTTTAAAGAATTTCTACATGCCTCCGAAGGAAATTTCCAAGTTTCTTAAATTCTGCTACGTGAGGTTTTATCTCAGACCAAGATTTCTATTTAGAGAAATAAAAAAGGGAAACCTGAGGGTTGTTTTGGGAGTTATAAAAAGATTTCTAAAGAGTTCTGAAAAAAATTTAGAGGAGAGGCTTTAATATAACGGCGTTTTTTACGCTCGCTTTGAACTCGTTTGGATCCGCTTCCGTGTTCGGGATCGCACCGTAGTGCATTGGGATGTAGTATTTAGCCTTGATATCCTTTGCCGCTTCGATAGCCTCCTTAACATCCATTGTGTAAGTTCCACCGATCGGTAGTAGGGCTACATCCACTTCTATGTTCTTCATCTCAGGAATTCTGTCAGTATCTCCAGCGTGGTAAATCCTTACACCGTCGATGTTGATTATGTATCCGACGCATCCAGCTTTGTGGAAAGGCTTGTCCACGTTGTAGGCTGGAATCGTCTGGATTTCGATACCTTTCACTGTAACTTTGTCTTCTTCCATGACTTCGCACGTCTGGTAACCTTCGATTATGCAACCTTTCGGATGGACTATAATCGTGTCCGATTTTGAAAGGTTTCTAATCGATTTCATGTCCATGTGATCAAAATGCTCGTGAGTTACCAAAATAATGTCCGCCTTTTCGAGCTCTTTCGTAACCTCGTAAGGATCGATGTATATGACAACAGAATTCTTTATTCTGAATCCTGCGTGCTTTAACCAAGTTATTTCAATATTTTTGTATTTGAATGTGCTTTCCTCCATGAAGTAATTTAGATTTTTGAAAAATAAATAGATTTTGGACTAAGCTTGACATAAATTTTATTAAACCTCCACTCAGGTTACGAGCATGCCATTTGGTAACTATTGGCAACGTGAAGAAATCTTGCCCCTAAAAGACCTTTACGATATTCAAGCAAAGAGGCTCAGATGGGTGGTTAAGCACGCTTACGATAACGTTCCCTTTTACAGAAGGAAGATGAAGGAACTTAACGTCCACCCTTCCGATATAAAAAGAAGGGAAGACATAAGAAAGCTCCCCTTTACAACTAAGGAAGATTTAAGAGAGAACTATCCCTTCGGCTTGATTGCCGTCAGCAAAGAAGAACTCGTAAGAATCCACACATCCTCTGGAACATCTGGAAAACCGAAGGTTGTCGCTTACACGAAAAGGGATCTCGAAAACTGGATAAATATGGTAGCCCGCTGCCTTTACATGGTTGGTGTCCGAAAAGGAGACGTATTCCAGAACATGGTTAACTATACTCTGTTCACCGGAGGTTTGGGATTTCACTATGCTGCCGAAAGGATAGGAGCCCTAACAGTCCCAAGTGGAACGGGAAACACCGAAAAGCAGATCCAATACATGATCGATTTTGGGACGACCGTCATCCACGCAACGCCAAGTTACGCCCTTAGGATAAAGGAGGTAGCTGAGGAAAAGGGAATCGATCCTCGATCTCTCCCGCTGAGGATCGGATGCTTTGGTGCCGAGCCTTGGAGCGACAACACAAGAAAAAGACTCGAAGAAGCTTTTGATATAAAAGCTTTTGACAGCTACGGATTAAGCGAAATGAACGGCCCTGGAGTAGCCTTCGAGTGCGAAGAGCAAAACGGTCTTCACATTTGGATCGACCACTATTTCGTGGAGATCGTTGACGAAGAAGGGGAACCAGTCGGCGAAGGGGAGAAGGGGGAGCTCGTTCTCACGCCGCTCACGAAGGAAGCCCTACCCTTGCTGAGATACAAAACGGGAGACGTGGCATACCTGATGGATTATGAAAAATGCTCTTGCGGAAGAGCCCATCCGAAGATAAGCAGAATACTCGGAAGGACTGACGACATGATTGTGGTCAGAGGAATTAATGTCTATCCAAGTCAGATAGAGCATGTCCTTATGCAGATGCCTGAAGTTGGAGATCACTTCCAAGTTGTAATATCAAGGAACGGTCCCCTCGACGAGATTACCGTCAGAATTGAGATGAGGGATGAGATATTTACGGGAGAGCTATCAGATCTCGAAAAAATCCAAAAGAAGATTGTTAAAGCTTTGCAAAAAGAATTAAACATCAGAGTGAATGTTGATTTAGTTGAGAAGGGGACTTTGGAGAGATTCGAAGGTAAGACCAAAAGGGTTATCGATCTAAGAAAAGAGTTATAATTTCCCTTTCCCAATAAACCTCATGAAAAAAATACTGTTGCTGATCTCACTCATCCTTCTAATCGGTGAAGCGACGGGGGAAATCGTAGAAGTCAAAATAGAGGGAACGATAAACGAGGGGACGTTCGTCACGATAGATAACGCGTTTCAAATCGCCGAGGAAAGAGGCGCCGAAGCAATTCTGATAATCGTGGATACCCCCGGTGGCTTAGTGTCCTCTACGGAAAAGATAATATCAAAAATACTCAACAGCGATATTCCCGTGATAGCTTACGTTCCGCCGGGAGCTTTCTCGGCTTCCGCTGGCTCTCTCATTGTGGTGTCGGCTAACGTAGCGGCGATGGCAAACGGGACATCCATCGGGGCGGCAACACCCATAACGGTTGGGATCGGAGAGCCGAGGGTTGAGGAAAAGGTCGTTAATTATCTTGCAAGTTACGCAAAATCGATTGCGGAAAAAAGGAACAGAAATACAACAGCAATAGAGAAATTCGTAACCGAAGCCTATAGCGTCTCCGCAAGGGATGCCTACAAATACGGGATTATAGATGTCCTCGCAGATTCAAAGGAGGAACTTCTGAAAAAGATTGATGGGATGGTTGTTGTAACATCCAAGGGTGAAGTGAAGATCGAAACGGAGAATCAAGAAATCTACCAAGTGAAAAAACCCCTAAAAGCAAAGATTCTTGAGCTGCTGTCATCTCCAGAGCTTGCATCGGTTCTTTTAATTCTTGGGATATACTGCCTTGTTTTTGGATTAACTTCACCGGGTTTTGGTGCTGAGGTCTTTGGAGCGATCTGCGTTATCTTGGCACTGTTTGGTCTTGGGGTGATCGGGATTAACTACATCGGAGCCATCCTTATCCTCTTGGGGATCCTCTTCTTGATTGCGGAAATGCTCACACCGACGTATGGAGTTCTCGGAGCCGCTTCCATCGCCTGCATAATTCTCGGATCGATAATGCTGTTTGATGAGCCATTAATGCCTAAAGATTTTTACACAAACTTCCCAATGCTGATCGGAGGGATTGCCGCTGGACTCGGAATAATCATGACCTATGCAATCGTGAAGGTTGTCCAACTTAGAAAAATAAAAAGAAAAGTTGGTGGAGAAGCCCTTATCGGAGAGAGGGGTGAAGTTGTCGAGTTTTCGAATGGGAGGGGATTCGCAAGAATTCACGGAGAGTTGTGGAGCATCGAGAGCGATGATGATTTAAAGAAGGGTGATGATATCATTGTTGTTGAAAGAAAAGGGCTAAGGCTCAAGGTGAAAAAGTATGAGCGTTGAGGATGAGTTGAGAAGGGAGACCATCAAGTGGCTCGAAAGGATAGAAAAGCTAAACTTTGATGGGGATAAGGATTTCGTAGAAAATGTGAGGGCATACATTTCCGATTCAAAATACTTCCTTGAAAAAAATGACCTTATAAGAGCTTTCGAATGTGTTGTCTGGGCTTGGGCTTGGTTAGAAATCGGAAAGAGGTTCGGATTCGTATGTCTTCGATAAAGATTTTCAGCGTAAAGGGGATCGATGTTAAGGTGCACTACTCTCTGATATTGGTCATAATCCTGTTCTCATATGTCTTTTACGTCACGCCACCCCCTTACGGTTTCCGAAACGTTGCGTATGCCTTCCCCCTATCGGTTTTGGCGTCCGTTTCCCTTCTGATTTCGGTATTTCTCCACGAACTCGGCCATTCTTTACTGAGTTTGAGAAGGGGCATTAAAGTAAAGGAAATAATCCTCTTCATATTCGGAGGGATAGCTGTTCTCGAAACTCAGCCGAAGGGAAGGGACGAGCTCAAGATTTCTTTGGTTGGCCCGCTCGTTAGTTTGATGATAGCATTCGCATTCTACCTGATTTCCCTTTCGGGAATTCCCCTTTTAAAAGAGTTTTCCGATGTATTTTTTAGGATAAATTTAGCGATAGCCCTTTTCAATCTGCTACCGGCATTTCCCCTTGACGGCGGAAGGATTCTAAGAGGTTATCTTACGGAGAAAATCGGTTTCAGAAAAGCCACAATAATATGCGGAGAGCTTGGAAAATCCCTCGCAATATTTCTCGCAATTATTGGGCTGTTCTATAACATCTGGCTGACTTTTATAGCTATTTTCATATACCTCGGAGCTTCAGAGGAAGAAAAGCTATCAAAAATCGAGAGCATCCTCGAAAAGCTAAGGGTTAGGGATATAATGACTAAAGAAGTGAAAACGGTTAGTCCTGAAATGACCGTTGAGGAGTTTCTCGAAATCGTTTTCGAGAACAAGCACCTCGGTTACCCTGTCACAAATAACGGCAGAGTTATCGGGATGATCACGCTCCACGATGTTGTCGGAAAGGATAAAAACATGAAAATAAAAGATATCATGGAGACAAACGTAATCTCCTTATCACCAGACGATTCGGCGTTTAAAGCGTTCAGAATAGTCAATGAAATGGGTCTCGGCAGAATTCCCGTGATAGAAAACGGCAAACTTGTGGGAATCGTATCAAAAACGGATCTCGTTAGAGTCATGCAGATAATGGAGGTGCTCGATGTTGAGTGAGATTATCGTGATCGGGACTGCTCACGTATCCAAAAAAAGCATCGAGGAAGTCGAGAGAATTATAGAAGAGGAAAAACCGGATGCTGTTGCGGTGGAGCTTGATTTCAGGAGATTTGAAGCTCTAATTGGAAAAAAGCAAGATATCAATTTAGTGGAGGTAATAAGAAAGGGAAATCTATTTTTGTTTCTTTTTCAACTCATTTTATCAAATCTTCAGAAGAAGTTGGGTAAGGAAACGGGAGTGAATCCCGGAGACGAAATGATAAGAGCAATCGGGAAGGCGAGAGAAATTGGTGCAGATGTGCTGTTGATAGATCGGGATATTGCAATAACGATGAAAAGACTATGGAATGAGCTATCATTTTTTGAGAAACTTAAGCTCATATACAATCTGCTTAAGGGAAAGGAAGAAGAGTTCGAAATCGATGAGATACTCGAAAAGAATCTTACCGATCTTTTCATTGAGGAGTTCAGGAAGATTTCTCCAAAGGCTGCCAAGATTTTAATAGATGAGAGAGATTTGTATATGGCTTTGTCTTTGCTTAACGCTTCCAAGAAATACAACAAGATAGTGGCTGTAGTTGGAGCGGGTCACAAAGAGGGAATCGAGAGGTTTTTGAGAAACCCACCCGAAATCGATATAAGACAGTTGGTAGAGGTAAAAGAAAGGAAGATAAGCGTTCTAAAGATCATCGGTAGCCTGATCACAGCTTTCACCCTTCTCCTGTTAATTTCGATTCTGATAAAATTGGGGACATCCGAATTTCTCTCAGCTTTCATCTTCTGGTTTCTCATAAACGGAATTCTTTCATCAATTTTCGCCGCTGTAGCTGGTGGTCATATTCTTTCGATCCTTACAGCTTTTTTTGTCGCTTGGCTGACCTCACTTTCACCTCTATTGGCGGCTGGTTGGTTTTCGGGGATAGTTGAATTCTTTATGAGAAAACCCACTCAAGAGGATTTAGAGGGGCTGATAAGGGCGGAGAGCTTAAGAGAGATGTATAAAAACAAAGCATTCAAAGTTTTGCTCGTAGCCGCCCTAACAAATTTGGGAAGCGGCTTGGGGACTTTAATCGGGCTGTGGTATCTTTCAATTCATTACGGAATAAATATAAAAGATATTATTTTGGATCTTTTAAGTTTTAATTCTATCTGGATTAAAACCCTTTTTAGCAAGTAAATCCTTCACGCGGGACACATGATTTCCCTGAAGTTCTATTACGTTATTTTTCACAGTTCCCCCACACGCTAATTTGGATTTAAGGAACTTTGCGAGCTCCTCCAAATTTATCTCGCTTTTGTCAATTCCCTCAATTACGGTAACCTCCTTACCGTATCTCCTTTTAACAACCTTGATTATTATTTGCTGTTGCTCCTTAGCCACCTCCTCGCAAACGCATAAATCTTTAGGTAACCCGCAAACGGGACATATTTCCAGACCCATTTTTTTCTGTAACCTCCTTTAGTTTTTAATTATTTTAAGACTCCCGAATTTTAAGTTTTCGGTAGAGTTTTCGGTAGATTTAAATAGCATTCTCAGTTTTTTGAAACTAATGAATTTGGGGGATTTCTTAAAAAAATACTTTATAAACTCCATAATCTATAAAGAAGGATACAACATCGTCAATACACTGGCATTTGCCATTATTCTCGTCGCAGTAGCTTACCTGATCTACAAGTATCTTAGCAGAAGGATTGACTTCGACCTAAAGTTCGCCGTCAGCACCTTCCCCTACATTCTTTTTGGATCTTCTCTGAGAATTGTTGAAGATGCCGGTTTCGTCAAGCCGCCCCTGTCCTACCTTTTAATGACACCACTGATTTACGTGGTTGTGTTTGCAGTCGCGATATCCTCCCTAATTTTTTCGCTCAAATTTTGCCGTAAATGTTACTTCTACTTCGGAATGGCTCTATCGATATCCGTTCTCGGCTATCTCTTTCTGAATTTGAGAGTAGAGAATTGGTGGGTGTTTCCCGCAGCAATCTCGATCTCTTTAATAATCCTGCTGATATATCATTTCTTTTCCGGCAAACTTGGGGCGGATGGATACAGCAAAGCCGTTCTTTTCGCTCAGTTGATGGACGGTTCAACAAGCTTTATAGGGATGCAGTTCTTGGGATACTGGGAGATTCACGTTATCCCCCGTTATCTCGTTTCCATAGCGGGTGCTTGGATTATGGTGTTTGTTAAGATAATCGTTATGGTTCCCGTTCTATATCTCCTCGACTCAAGCGAAGAGGATATAAAACTTATCAACTTCATCAAATTCGTTCTGTTTACTTTGGGTTTCGCTCCGGGATTAAGAAACGGATTTAGAATGACGTTTGGGGTGTGAAAATGAGGGGGTTGACTACAATTGCGGTGGCGTTCATCCTTTCGCTTTCTTTGGGATATCTATTTGGATCGATTTATGAGCAACAGGCGAACGCTTTAATAAACGAAACATTCTCAAGCTTTGAGTTTGTTAAGGAATGGGAAAGCTACAAGGTTTTTCTATTCATCCTCGTCAACAACGCTACAAAAGCGTTTGCAGCCATGGTTCTCGGCATATTCTTTGGTATCGTTCCTCTCCTCTTTGTTCTACTGAACGGATTTCTTATAGGATGCGTAGTCTCAGTTTTTGGTAGGAAAATGGGAATTGGAATTATTTTGGCGTTGCTCCCTCACGGAATTCTTGAAATCCCCGCAATTCTTCTAAGCTGTGCTTACGGTTTTGAGTTGGGTATCCTATTTTACAGAAAAATCCGAAAATCTTATGCTGATCTAAACTATGCAATTCTTGGCACTATGAAAAAATTTTTGAAAATTCCGCTTCCCCTGTTGATTGTCGCAGCCTTCGTAGAGACCTACATTACCCCGCTTTTTGTCCCGTAAACGATAAATAATGAGATAACCAAGATATTGAAAGAAATGACCGAAAAAAAGCTACAAAGCCTTAAGGAATTCGTGAAAGATAAGGGTAAAAACGGTGCCGTGATAGCTTTCTCAGGGGGACTTGACAGCACTACTCTTGCGGCAATCTGTAAAGATTTGATTGATGTGAAACTCGTCACTATCGTTTCGGATATCTTTCCCGCATCAGAAATTGAGGATGCCTCAAAAATCGCAAAAAAACTCGGACTGGAACACATCACAGTTGAATTGGATTTGCTTTCCGATGAAAACTTTGTCAGAAACCCCGTAAACAGATGCTACTACTGTAAGAAAAGGATGATCAAAGAGTTAAAAGAATTCAATTGCGTGATATTCGAGGGAACGAACGTAAGCGATTTGAAAAAGCACAGACCGGGATACAGAGCACTGCTTGAGGAGGAAAACGTCTACAGCCCATGGGTTGAAGCGGGGATTACAAAGGAGGAGATAATTCAGATAGCAAAGATGTTCGGCTTACCGATCAAGCCATCCTCACCCTGTCTCGCCACGAGAATACCATTTGATGTAAGGATAACACGGGAAAAGCTCAAAAGAGTAGAGAGAGCAGAAGAAATCGTCAAAAATATTTCGGGTGCAAAAATCATTAGAGTTCGGGATCACGGGTATTTGGCAAGGGTAGAAGTGGGAAAAGAAGAGAGAAAATTGCTGAGCAATAATAGAATTATGGACGAGATATCACGGGAACTAAAAGCTCTTGGATACAAATACATCACTTTGGATTTGGAGGGATACAGGGAGGGTAGCCTGCTATGATCAAGTATCATCCATGTTTCACAAAAAACGATTTTGGAAGGTTACATCTTCCGGTGGCACCGAAATGCAATATCCAATGCAATTACTGTTCAAGGGGCGTTACTGAAGACCACAGACCGGGAGCCTACGATTTCGTTCTGAAGCCGAAGGATGCTGTCAACGTTGCGAAAACAATTCTGAAAATGCGAAAAGATATAAAAGTAATAGGAATAGCGGGACCGGGCGATCCGCTCTACAATAAAGAGACTTTTGAAACCCTTAATTTACTGCCAGATAACGTGATCAAGTGCCTATGCACGAACGGCTTGTTACTTCCGTGTTATATCGAAGATCTCAGAGATCTCGGCTTGAAATTCTTGACCATTACTATCAACGCAATTGATGCAGATATAGCCTCCAAAATCTACGAGTTCGTTGAATTTGAGGGCAAGAGATTCGAGGGAGTTGATGCCGCCGAACTACTTATTAACAACCAGCTTAGAGGTCTGAAGCTTGCGTCAAGATTTGCCTTTGTAAAGGTCAATACCGTTCTAATACCAGGGATAAACGAAGATCACGTAGTCAAGATAGCTAAAAAAATAAGGGATTATGCTGTGGTTCAAAATATAATCCCCCTGATTCCTACTTACAGATTTTCGAAAATTGAGCGTCCAAGCGTTGAATTACTTAGAGATGTCAGGGAGAAATGCGCCAAATACGTAACACAGATTTATCACTGTGCAATGTGCAGAGCAGACTCCGTTGGAAAAATATGCGAAAGAAAGAAGCTATCTCAGTTCCTTTAATTCATTTAGCGTCAGAACCCTCGGCATTTTAAGATCTCTGTTTTTCCATATATTTTCGGCAAGTTTTCTAAAGACATGGGCGGTCTCACTTTCGCTAAGAAATTCGATGACGGTCTTGCCATTCAATTCACTCAGGTGAATGTCTCTGCTCCTCGGTATAAAACCTATAAGCCTGCTTCCGATCCTTTTGGCGAATTCCCCGACTATTTCCCTTTCGTTTTCCACTTCCCTCGAATTGCAGATTATTCCCCCTAATCTCGCCCCCACCCGCCTTATAGCTTTACAAATGTTGTTCGCGGCAAATAGGGATAGATATTCACCCGAAGTGATTATATAAACTTCCCTCGCAAATCCCCGACGCATTGGAACGGCAAACCCCCCGCAAACAACATCCCCCGGAACATCGTAGATAATCATATCAAGCTCTAAATCGAAAACACCCAAATCATTTAAGGTTCTGAAAGCTAAGAGCAATCCTCTACCGGCACATCCAATTCCGGGTTCCGGACCTCCTATTTCAACACAAAGAACTCCGTTGTATCCTTTGTGAACAACATCTTCAAACTTAATACTCTCCTCCTCCATGATTACCTCCAAGAGGGGTTTTAGCTGTCTTCCAACGAGATTTATTGTTGAGTCTCTTTTCGGATCGCATCCGATCAGCAAAACTTTTTTTCCCATTTCTGAGAGGGCTGCGGCTATATTTGACGCAATTGTTGATTTTCCTATCCCACCCTTTCCGTATATCGCTATTTGCCTGATAGTATCACCTTTGCGATTTTTTCGGCAAGATTTACCGCTCCTTTATAACACATTGTGAGTTGCTCTGAATGCATAACGTCGCATATCGGGACTCCAAGCTCTAAACTGAAGGATTTTTCATACATTCCCCCAATGATCAAATCGGGCTTCAAATCTCTTACTGCGTCTAAGACTTCACTATATTCGGGTTCCTTAAGGATTAGGGGACTTAATCCAAGCTCTTTTGAGGTCTTATTTAACTTTTTGAGTGTTTCCTCACCGAGCCGATCTACGGAAACGAGAACCGGTATCATCCCGAGTTCATCGACAAACCTCAGTAGGGGTGCCGCTCTGCTTGCACCACTAATTATGCAGACCTTCTTTCCTTCCAATTTTTTCTTAAATTCTTTAATTTTCTCTTTTGCTACTCTCTCTTTTTCTTTTAGATTATTTGAATTTACTCCAAAGAATTCTGAGATACTCTCAAAGAACTCCGTCGTGCATGAGATTCCGATGGGTAAAGGGGGATCAACAAATTTTTGATCGAATCTTTTTTCCATAAATCTTGCAGCATCCAAACCGCTTGCCTCGCACATTACTATATTCAGCATAGCTTTAGATGCTCTTTTTATCTCGGATAGCTTCGTTTTTGCTGTCAGAATCGAATTCACATTTATTCCAATCTCGGATAAAATTCCGATTATTTCCTTTAAATCCAAGCCGTATCTGTAAACAGCTAAGAGATTTACGTATCTATCTTCCTTTTCATTGTCTTCGACAAGCTCTAAAATCTTCTTTAATGCTTCCCTGTATCCGTCAATCTGATCACCTTCGAATCCACCTGAGTGGATTGCTATAAGTTCCGCATTCACATTATCCCTCATTTCCCTAACAACTAAGTCCACATCCTCTCCGATTATGCTGCTCGCACATGCTGTTAAAACTGCTATTAGGTTTGGAGAAATTCTTTCGTCAACATCTCTTATTGCTTTTTTCAGCTTTGCTTCTCCGCCGAATATTACCTCTTTCTCCCCCATGTTTGTTGTGAATATTCTTCTAACTTTTGCACCTCTGACAGTTAACAGATATCTAAGATTGTAGGCACATCCGATCGGACTGTGAATTAAGGCAATGGCATCCGATATTCCCAGGATTACCCTTACCGCACCGAAGAGTTTGCAGGTTTTGTAGGGTTCCACACATATACTTGGATTAGCTCATCATAACCTTTTCTATAATGCTGAATTAAATGATGTGATCAATCCAAAATTTTTATTTACTATAGGGAATGTAATACTTAAAATGATCTCGGTTAATGAATTAAGGGAGAATAAGAAGGTATTTTTTGTAGGGATTGTTATGATTCTTATATTTCCAATTTCATCTTTAATATGCGATTATTGTATATTTATTGGATTTATATTAACCATTGTAGGATTTATTGTAGTATCTTTGTATAATTTTATATTAGCATTGGGAATAGTCTTTTTAGTTATGGGCATAAACAGAATCATTACCGTAAGTTCCACATCTTTTTGTTCTTTAATTAATCCAATTTGTAATCATTACGTGCATCATTATACAACAATTGGTCTGATATTCATAATTATTGGAGGTTTACTTTTGTGGATTGCTTTTAAAATAGACCGTTCCACTAAAGGTTATATAAGATCTATTAGTTTCAATCATTTTTCTCAGTTTGGGGAGGGATTAGTAGTATTTCTATAGTATCTAGAGAATCTCTTAGCCGTTAGCTTTCAACATTTATCAACTACTAAAGTAAGGGAAGAATGTAGAGGAATATATGGTTGTTTAGATTAATCCATCATAATCTTTTCTAATTCATTAAATGTCGATTCAATGTTCGTCGAACGAATATTAAATATTCTAATGCTCAACAGAAACTTGGGATCAAATTTAGGAGATTCCTAAGAGAATATCAAACTACCTCGGATCTCGCTGCGTTAGCT
Source organism: uncultured Archaeoglobaceae archaeon (assembly GCA_965561205.1). GTDB lineage: Archaea > Halobacteriota > Archaeoglobi > Archaeoglobales > Archaeoglobaceae > Geoglobus. The sequence continues at coordinate 51,150 of CBEWZU010000003.1, forward strand.
GCTTTAAACTATCTCAGCAAACCAATACAAAACCTTCTGATGTTGAAATGATTGTGCTATCTACAACGACTCCGGACATGATCGCTCCCTCAACAGCATGTATAACGCAAGCGAAATTGGTGCAAAAAATGTCTGTGCTTTCGATGTCATGAATTTCTGTTCTGGATGGAGCAGTTTTTTTGAGAAAGAAGAAAACCAAGTTTTTCTTTCATTACCTTAAGAGCGACGGAAACGGATGGCATATAATCCAAATTCCCGGTGGTGCTAAATATCCCGCAAGTTCTGAAACTATCCATAACAAAATGCACGTATTTAAAATGGACGGTAGAGATGTATGGGAGTTTGCGACAAAGATTATACCAAAAGAGGTTTAAAGCTTTTAAACTTGCAAAAATCGACTTAGAAGACTGTGATAAACCTTAAGATTATTAGAGAGATTCTAAAAGTCCTTAAAATCCCCGAATATAAGATTCACACAACGATAGAGAAATATGGGAACACTGCATGTGCATCAATTCCAATTACGCTAAACGATGCGGTAGAAGAGATTTTCCACCTTTTTCTTCTCTTATAGAGTATTTGGGATTTCCACATTATTTAAGGGGAGTAAGATATCTCTCAATTTAGTAATCAAAAACTACAAGAAAGCTAGAACATTAACCCTAAGGAAAAGAGTAAATACAGAAGCAAGTAGGAATTGTAGGATGAAGGTTGTTTTCGTCTGCTCTCCATTTCAAGGGAAGCGGGAGAATGTAGAGAAAGCAAAGAAATACTGTAGGATGCTCGTGGACATGGGATATATTCCGATAGCACCCCACGTTTACTTTAGTCAGTTTATGGAGGATCACAATCCAGAGGATAGGAGAAGGGCTCTAGAGATGAATAAGAAGTTGCTTGAATTTTGTGATGAGCTTTGGGTTTTTGGAGATGAGATAACAGAGGGAATGAGAGAAGAGATCGAATATTTTAAGAAAATAAAGGGTGAAGACAAGATTAAAAAGATAAAACTATGAAGTGGGAAGATCACAGAAAGATAACCATGTACGTTTGTAAATTATCTAACTTCGACGAAAAGACAACGAGAAGAATTTCTCACACAACTCCGAAGAAGGCTTGGAGACAGGCTCTGCACTATTTTCAAAGACTACGTCGTGGGAACGGAGAAGAAGCTTTGGATATTTAGTTTTAGATCTCGGAAAAAGCACGATCAGCTCGAAACGAGTCTCCCTGAAAAAATAGACTGGAAGCCCGCCTATGTGGAGGGTGTTAAGGAGAATTATCGGAGACATGTTAAGATTATGCTCCTGATCTTACTTTTATCTCTTCTCACAGGATTAATCGTCCTCGGTTTAAATCATGGAGGCATGTTGGTGGGACTGTTTCTGATCTTGGTTAGTTATGTCTTGAACTTACCGTTTAGAAGGGCGAGATTCGATTACAAGTGGTGGAAACCATAGGTGGTGGGATTATGGATGAGGAGAGATTGGTTTAGGGCAAGGAAATCTGTAAGACTGTTAAAGAGAATGAGAAATTCCTTCTACAGAATGAAGTGGGAAGGAGAGCGTTTAGTCTTGCTTTTGAACTCTGGGGATATTGTCAGAACTTAGCATTATCCAGCGACGTGATTGACATACGTTCTTCCGCTTGGTCAATGCTGTTTTTCGTCATTAACCCCAAAATAAGTTCGATGATATGTGCTATGCTTCTTGGAGACGTTCCTACATGCTACATGTGCATGAGAGCAATTTTAGAAGGAGCAGTCGATGCGGTAATAATAGGAGTCGGAAGATTTCTTGAAGAAAAGTTCCCAAAAGACCTTGAGAGGTTGAAAAGACTTGAGAGGAAGAAAAACATATCTTTTAGTGAAAAGTGCGATCTGCTTTTACCTTCTTAGGTTGATAAGAAAACTAAAAATAAGTGTAAGAAGCTCTGGGATGATTTGTCAGGATACTGGTTACACTCACGGGGGACTCTAGAAATGATTTGGAAAAGATTTAAGGAGGCTGCCAAGGATGGTAAAGAGGGGTTACCGTCGTGGACTTTGGGTGCACCTCATCGATACTTTGAATGGTATCCAGAGGATTTGAAGGATCTTGGAAAGCTTGCTAGTAATTTGCAAGAGCTTTTTAGCGTGTTAAAGGTTCTTTTCAAGCCGTTTGAACCCAAAGATCTATAGATAGCCAAACATTTGAGGAGATGACGTGAATACTTAAATCTTGACTATTCGGGAGGAACTAAAACTCTAATATTTAAGTTGATCTCCAATAGATCGGAGAAGTGGGATTACTGCAAGCACCTACATTCAACTCCTGAGCTGAGATTAGCAAATTTTTAAATAATCTTTTAAATCTTCCAATGTAGTTCAATTGCCCGATGATGACTACTCCCGCCACTGAATAGTGATGAGAAGTTGCCAATCTGAGGGGCTATCATTTTTAAACCTCATGTAGGTGTGAGAGCATGGAGTGGTTCACCGAAATCTATAACGATGTCGGATTAACAATCAAAATCAAGAAAACGATTATCGATGTCAAAAGCAATTACCAGCACATACAACTGTTTGAAACCTTCGACTTTGGAAAAATGCTTGTTTTGGATGGAAAAATACAGCTATCCGAAAAGGACGAACCCTTCTATCACGAAATGCTCGTTCACGTTCCAATGCTAACTCACAGAAATCCGAAGAAAGTTCTTATTATCGGAGGAGGGGATGGTGGAAGTCTGAGAGAAGTTTTAAAACACGATCCGTCCGAAGTCATTCTTGTGGAGCTCGATAAAATGGTCTTAGAGATATCAAAAAAGTATCTTGGAATAGATAAGGGTGCCTTTAGCGACAGTAGAGTTAGCGTTCTCTTTGAAGATGGTTTCGATTTCATTATGAACTGCGAAGATAAGTTTGATGTTGTAATAGTTGATGGAACTGATCCCAATCCTTTCAGCGAGCATATAATTTCCAAAGAATTCTACAAAGCCTGCAAGAAAATTTCAGATGTTTTTGTAACTCAAAGCCAGTCACCCTTTATCCAAACGGATTATTTCAAAAGGATTTACGAAAATATCCGAAGCGTCATGGATGTTCGTGTTTACATCAATTACGTTCCCCTCTATCCCTTAGGTCTGTGGAGCTATCTAATCTACTCGGATAACTATCCCCCTGAAGATGAGATAAAAAAAAGATACCACGAAAGGAATATTAAAACAATCCATTACAACCCCGAAATTCATATCGCAAGCTTTTACTTACCGAACTGGCTCAAATCTTTCGTCCCATAACAATATATCCTGTGTGATAGATATTTACGAACGGACGAGTCCCGACCCTCTTGAATTCGAGATTTATCTTCACTACCTCAAAACCCTCAACGTCTCTGAACCCCGTCTTTGTCATCTGCTCGTAAACAGCTCTTGTCTGCTCGATATAAGGATTGTAGACGGCGATGAATCCGTTATGTCTCAGAATCTCGTAGGCTTTTGGAATCATCTTGATGTCATCTTTCATATCCAAAAAAACGAAATCAAACTCCCTTTTGAATCCGTTGGCGATTTCAACTGCGTCCCCGATAATCTGATGGATGTTCTTTAAACCGGCTGTTTTGAAGTTCTCACGGGCAACCTTTGCGAAATCCTTCCGCTTCTCTATCGTTACAACCTCTCCGAACTTGTTGAAATAGGCGAAGTAAGCGGCGGTCACTCCGCTCCCAGTTCCCGCATCGAGAATTAGAGAATCGGGTTGGAGACCGGCATGGGTGATTATGACACCTATATCTTTCGGCATTACGGGAGTAGCCTTTTTCTTAAATAGTTTGAAAAAATCGGATGCCTTAAAAGGGAGAATTTTGAACTCAACACCTAAATGAGTTTTGATAGTATCTCCAAAGTTCTTGGACTTAAGTTCTTCCAAATTTATTATCCCTTTATGAGTGTGGAGCTCTCCATTAAATTCGTTTATGAGATATTGATTTTTTCCGCTTTTCAGAATTACCGGAGGTTTCATTCTGTCAGTTTTATAAGAGCTTCTGCTATGTCGCCTTTACTCTCAATCAAAGCTTTTCTTGCTTCCTCTAAACTCACTCCAGCTTGCTCTGCAACGAGTTTCACATCCTCTTCACTTATTTCGATTCTTTCAACTACTTCGTAACTGCCTACAATCTGAAAGCTTTCAACACCTTTTGCCGATATTTTTGTGACTGTTGGATTTTTGAAAATGAGTTCCTCACTTTTCGTTCTGATTATAACTTCCTCTGCTTCTATCTCATCCATGTCGATACCCATCTGTTTCATCATTTTCTTCATCTGTTTTGGGTTTAGAGGCATCATCAAATCAAATTCTCATGAGATGTTAAAAAAATTATTGTTAAGTTCCTAATAAACCGAATCCCCTACTCAAAAAGGATATCGAGTAATGGATTTTCAACTTCTCAATATCTTGATTGACCTCTACCGAATCAACTCCGAACTCCTTTGCAGCCAATTTTATGTGTTCAACTTCATCGAATCCCGTTAATGAAGAAGCTACAATGTCCGCCGCCACAACGTTATCGCTTGCAACCATAGCTCTGAAGATTCCCCTCCAATGACACCATCCACGATCGCTAAACAGATCGATTTTACTCCCCATATCTTTAAGAACTCCAACAACAGCTCTGACCACTTCTGAGTGGGTAATGCTCCCCTTTGACGGATCGTCAAATTTCAGAAAGTTTGGCTTAACTATGACCTCCTCTTCGAATTTAACTTTAAATTGATCAAAAACTTCTTGGATGAATTCATCAACTTTAGAGTAATCTTCGATCCTACCGATTATCACTTTCTGTTTGGTCATAATTTCGATCTGACGGTGTGAACGAAAAGCATTATACTATGAAATCATACCAAAACATGCTTATGTACTGCAAATTAGAATTGGATGAACGTCAGATACCTGTACTTGGTTCACTGCACAACCTTATGACAGAATCCCTGAACGAGTTAGGTTTCAGCATTGCGGAGGATTTAACCACCTATTCTCTGATAAGAACTTTTACTATAATCAAGACGATTAAAAGCATATCGGAAGACATAATCGAGAAAGATAGAACAACATTAATCAAAAATATCAAAGATTGAAAGAAATCGAGGATTTGCTTTACAACCAGCTTGAGTTATTTCCCGGCATTCTTGACGGAAGAATCAGTCTTACGGGAATAATAGATTCGACGTTCTTAAGGCGTTACAGCGATGGAGTTTACCCAGCAAAGCTCAGATGGAACTACGTCAAGGAATGCTACGAAATCCTTCAGGAACAGATAAACTGCTGTTTGTTCACGGATAAAGGAATATACACAGCA
>CBEWZU010000004.1:0-53427 GCA_965561205.1 uncultured Archaeoglobaceae archaeon
TTCAGGTAAAATTGTAGCAAAAGATCCACTAAGTGGTATTCCGAAAAAAATAAGACCAAGAGTACATGTATCAAAGAAAACTTTAATGACTTTTCCTAAATCACTACAAAAAAGTGCACCAACTGAGGGAGTATTAAATATTCCAGTGATCTTAATCCGTTTCTCAGATCAAGCTAACACCTACACGGTTTCGGATTTTGAAGATCTCCTCTTTAATGATACTCCTGGAAGTAAAAGCATGAGGGAGTATTTCAAAGAAGTTTCATATGGGAAACTACTGTTATCAGGCAATGTAAGTGGGTGGTATGTGGCAGACAGTGAACACGATTATTATGGGGAAAATCAAGGTGTTGAGAGAGCGGCTGAACTTGTTAGAGAGGCTGTTCAAAAAGCGGATGCTGTAATAAATTTCTCACAGTTCGATAATGATGGAGATGGCTATGTCGATGTTGTAGTAGTCGTGCACTCTGGGACTGGCGCGGAGGAATCTGGCTCTTTGGATGACATCTGGTCTCATCAATGGTACCTTTCAGAGGCTGGTGTTGGTGCGTATGTTACAGATGATGGTGTAATAGTTGATAGATATACGATCCAACCAGAGATTTCCTCAGATGGGGAACTCGTAACTATCGGAGTTTTTGTTCACGAATTCGGTCATGTTTTGGGTTTACCTGATCTTTACGATACGGACTATTCTTCCTGTGGTGTTGGTGACTGGGACGTAATGGGCACTGGTAGTTGGCTTGGTGTGTCTAGATTAGGTGACACACCTTCACACTTCTCAGCATGGTGTAAATGGCGTCTTGGCTGGGTGACACCTATCGAAGTTAAAAAATCGTTAATAAATCAAACGATAAACAACGTTGAGACTAGTGGAGAAGTTTATCAACTTCTACAAAATCCAAATGGACCTACAGATTGGGTTATTGGTAAGGGAGGAGTTGGAGAATATTTCTTAGTGGAAAATAGATATAAAATTGGTTTTGATTCAGCTTTACCCGGTGAAGGTCTTTTGATCTGGCATGTTGATGAAAGTATGCCTAACAACGATAATGAAAGTCACAAGCTCGTTGATTTGGAAGAGGCTGACGGTCTAAACGATTTGGATAATTGCACGAACTATGGGGATGCTACCGATCCTTGGTATAATAACTCTTTTGGTTTTACAGATACATCAAATCCTAACAGCAAGCTATACAACGGTGCGCCAAGTGGTGTAGAGATTGTTAATATAAGCGATGCGGGGCCAGTTATGACTGCAGATCTAATTATTAAGCCTGTGAAAGTTTACGTTCCTGATAATTATTCAACAATTCAGCAGGCCATTGATAATGTTACTGCGGGGTCCGTAATTGTTGTTAGAGATGGTTCATACGTTGAAAACATTGATATTTACAAACAGCTAACACTAATATCTGAAAATGGTTCCTCTAATTGTATCATCCAAGCTGAATGTCCAGATGATCATACACTTTATGTAAATGCTGACTATGTTAATATAAGTGGTTTTACAATTGAGGGAGCAATTTGGAAATCGGGGATATATTCGTGTGGCAATCATATAAACGTAAGCAAAAATCGCTTAGTGGGTAATTACTACGGTATTTATCTCTACTCTTCGAATAATAGCATTATTGCAGATAATGTGCTTGAGTTAAATCATTTCGGGATCTACCTTAGTTCAAGTAGTAGTAATATCGTATCAAACAATGAGATAAATAGTAATGAGTATAGTCTCGTGATTTACAATTCAGAAGACAATGCAATTTTAAATAATACAGTAGAGTCAAATATTCACGGCATTTGGCTAAGTTATTCCACTAATAACAAAATTTATTTTAATAATTTTAATAATAATTTGGATAACGTTAATTCCTACGCCTCTATAAACATTTGGAACCTGACATTCCCGATAGCTTATATATATAACAATAGCACATTCGTAAATTGCTTAGGTAACTATTGGAGCGACTATACTGGATCAGATATCAACTCGGATGGGATTGGAGATTTGCCATACGAAATTGATACGAACAACAAAGATTATTGCCCATTGTTGCATAAATGGGTGAATTATAGTGTTGTCGGCGTGAATAATGTGATGTTTATTAAATCACAGGCAACAACTCTTAAACACAATTCAACTTCTTCTATTTACATACTTCTGAACAGAATTCCAACAGGCCTAAGTTATGCAAACATAACGGTAACCATCGCAAACTCATCTGTAGCTCAAATTGGAGATATAGAATTTCCGACATGGGCGGTATTAAAGGATAACTCCACGTTACCGTCGTCAACGGTCTGGTTCAAGGTAGGAGATTTGAGCAATCAAGTTAAAGCTGGAGACACGAATGTAATTTTAGCTACTTTAAAGATTAAAGGATTAACTGAAGGAACATCAGACATAACGATAACAGTAAACTCATTCCAAGATGATAACTATCAAAACATTGAAGATCAAATAGTAACAGTACCTGGAAATATAACAGTTATCGTAGGCCCACCTCCAATTAACGGAATGCAACCGAAAGATCTAAACGGAGATGGATTATTCGAAGACATAAATGGGAACGGAAAACTCGATTTTGGAGACATTGTAACCCTGTTCTTAAATTTTGAAAGAAGTGAAATAAGAGATTACTGCCAGTTCTACGACTTCAACGGAGATGGACAAGTGAACTTTGGTGATGTGATTGCACTCTTCGAAATGCTTTAAATACTTTAATTTTTTATTTCTAAAGAAGGGAGGTAGATGAAATATGAAATGGAGAGTAGGAGTTAAGGTATTAGCAGTTCTATTGATGGTAGTGGCTACAATGGGCTCAGTGATGGCAGTAGACGTACTGGAGTTAAAAGAGACAGGAGTTGATAAGACCATCCATGATAAGAACAAAGAAATCGCTGTGAAATTCTACGACATCGATGAATGGTGGGTGAACGAAGTAGAGAAATACTACGAAGCCAAATATACTCTGGGTGATGTGATAAAAGTTCTTCTGTATAACTTAGACGCAGATGAAATAACGACGATCGAGGTAATTGATGCAAGCACTGGCGACTTAAAAGTGTCCGTAAGCTTCGAAGCCGCTTCTAAGGAGGTATATATCGATACAGCCTACCTTTACCCAGGGCTTTTCTACATAAGAGTAACTACTACAAAAAACGATAAGCCCGTCGAACTGGATTCGTCAGATCCGAACAAATGTTATGAGGGGAGGGTGTTTATCTGGATATACTCTTCAGAGATTAACTCATGCTCGGTTATAGACAAGTCTGGCTACTATTATTTAACTGCAGATATTATTAGTTCTGACTGGGTGTGTATTAAGATAACTACGAGTGATGTAATTTTAGATGGTTATGGACACAAAATTGATTGTGGTGGTGTAGGGAACTATGGAATTTACGTTTATAGTGCTTCAGGAACGCTTACAAACATTACGATAAAGAATATAACTATAACAAACTGTGATTCTTATGGAATATATTTCGAAGATGTTGAGAACAGTAAAATTGAAAGTTGTAATTTATCAAACAGTGAAATTTACTTGGACAAGTCGAAGAACAATAGAATAGTTCAAAATACTTTGAAGAATTCTGAAATTCAGCTTTATTACTCTAATAATAACGATATATTAGAAAACATTTTAATTGATGGATCTGTAGATATTTCTTATTCTAATTATAATAATATAAACAATAATATATTTTCAAGCGAGTATCCAACTAAAACGGCAATATATGTTTATAGTAGAAATAATAAAATAGAATCCAACTTAATTAATGCTACATTTAGTGGCGGTATTAAAGCTCAGGGAGATTACAATGAGATTGTCAATAACACTATAATAAAAACTGAATACACTGCTATATATGTATCTTATTCCGAGTTTGTCAAGATAGCTGGTAATAAGATAGTAGAGCCTGACAGCACAGGAATAGACTTATATTATGTTTTTAATAGTCAAATTAAAAACAATAAGCTCGTAGATGTAAAAAGGGGAATAAATCTTGGAGATTCTGATAATAATTTTATTGAAGACAATTATATTAAAAATAAATTTGACAGCTATGATAGTATAACTCTGTCTGACTCAAAAAATAACACAATCAATAATAATGAGATAGTTGTTGCGAGTGATGGAGTCTATCTTAGTGAATCAAGCAATAACATCATCTCAAATAACAAAATCTCTGAATGCGATGATAGTGGAATTGAATTATCTTATTCCTATTTTAACAAAATATTTAATAATATAATTAACAATAGTGATAATGGTGTTGATCTTTACGAGTCCGACAATAATGTAATACACTCTAATCAAATTTCAAATAGTTCTTGGAAAGGTATTAGAATTTCCAATTCCGAATTAAACAACATATCGAATAACGAAATCTATAACAGTTATACAGCAATCTATTTTTATAAATCGTACCATAATAAAATAATAGATAACACATTATTTAAGGGTGATTACGGAATTTATATGTATTATGCTAATAATAACACTATAACGGGTAATAAGGTTTCCAGCTTTGATGAATATGGTATTTATCTTTGGAAATCGAATAGCAACTTAATTTATTTTAATGATTTTGTTAGCGAAGGTAAGGAAGTTTATTTATATGACTCGACAAATATTTGGAATTCTACTAAACAATTAAGCTATATTTACAACGATAAAGTATTTTTAAATTATTTAGGAAATTACTGGAGTAATTACATTGGAAGCGATACAAATGGAGATGGAATCGGAGATGTGCCAAGTTGTTATTATTGTTCTCCAAATGGAGTTTGCATAGAATGTGATTATCATCCATTAATTGAACCAATTGAGAATTATACTTTCGTATTTGCATCAGAAAACAAATCCCCAGTGGCCAACTTCTCTTTCACTCCTGCATTACCTACTGCTGGAGAAACGGTAACCTTCGACGCTTCATCAAGTTACGACCCAGATGGGTATATTGTCTCTTACTCGTGGGACTTTGGAGATGGCTCCACAACCACAACAACATCCTCAACCATCCAGCACACTTATTCATCACCAGGAACATACACGGTAACACTAATAGTTACAGACAACGATGGCTACACAAACTCCACATCTAAGCAAATAGACATCACCTTTGCGACTCTAACAATCTTCACTTCCCCCTCCACCCTAACTCTCTCCCCTAACTCAACAGTTACTCTTAACATTGTTCTTGATAAAGCTCCAACTGGCTTGAGCTATGTAAACATAACAGTAAATGTAGATCCATCGATAGCCCAAATCGAAAGCGTATTCTTCCCATCTTGGGCATCGCTCAAATCAAACTCGACTCTCCCATTCTCAACCGCATGGTTTAAAGCTGGAGATCTAAACGATCAGGTTAAGGCTGGAGATACGAATGTAGTATTAGCAACTCTAACCATCAAAGGATTAACTGAAGGAACATCAGACATAACGATAACAGTAAACTCATTCCAAGATGATAACTATCAAAACATTGAAGATCAAATAGTAACAGTACCTGGAACTGTAACTGTAATAACGGGACCTCCACCAATGAATGGTATACAACCTAAAGACTTGAATAGTGATGGATTATTCGAAGACATTAATGGAGATAATTCATTCAACTTCGGTGACATTGTGTTCTTCTTCAAGAACTTCGATAAACCAGAAATACAAAACTATCCGCAATTTTACGACTTCAATGGAGATGGACAAGTCAACTTCGGTGACGTAATTGCACTCTTCATGTTGTTGTGAAACCTATTTTATTAAAGAAAGTTTCTAAAATATTCAAATTTTTCAGATTTTTCAGAACACTTATCTCCCCAGCACCGTAAACTCTTCTTCGTCAATGAGCGTGAAACAGCTTACAGAATATGTTTCTAACTGGACTGGTTTTTTTTAGCCGTAATCGAGTAGAAAAAGATCTCGCTGTTTAAAAGAGAACTAAAAACGAAGAGAACTAAAAACGGATTCAATCAAGTTACTTTGTAAAAGGTTTCATGCTTCGTATTTCAGGCCAAGACTTTCTTTGTCTATAACGAATTTAGGCTTGTTTTCGCAGTAATTAAGAACTTCTTTGACGATCATGGAGAGTAAGTTCATCCCTCTCGATGTCTACAGCTGATTTTTGTTCAACTTAACAACTGTTTCATTCAATGCAATTAGATTCCTCCTCTTCTTTTCAGTCTAAATCGGTAGTTTCTCTTCAAGCTTCTTTATCCACTACCAAACAGTGTGAGAAACTTGATGAAACTATGAAAGAATTTTGGCTGTTCTCATCATTGAAGAGGTCTGGATGTAAGTTGTTATTCCCAAGTATCCTAATCTCCGCCAGAGTCCTCTCCTTTTCTCAATAATCTCTCTTTAAGCTTCATCAAAATTTGTCGAAATATATTCTTTGAAGGTAAGGTTTATGGGTCTCATTGATAGAGCAAAAAACTTAAATATGGCCTGAGTATAAAATAAAGGTGACGGCGGCGGGGTTTAGCTTAAACTATATCTCGCCGTCAAAAATCGTAGGGTTTAAATATGAATAGTAAGAAAAAAATTTTGGTCTTAGGAGGTAGAGATGTATGAGTAGGGTGGGCTTAAAAATTGGTTTAGTGGCAACATTGCTACTACTGATCGCAGTAACGGCAAGTGCACAAACAGTATCCGTCGAAAGCGCGTCTATCGCCCCCGACGAAACTAAGACAGTAAACGTAGTGCTCGATCAAGTTCCATCAACTGGATTATCGTATGTGAACTTGAGTGTGAGTATAGCAAATTCCACTGTTGCGGAAATAACGGATATAGAATTTCCGTCGTGGGCTACGTTAAAGGACAACTCTACACTCCCAGCATCAACAGTATGGTTTAAGGAAGGGGATCTATCTGATCAGGTTAAAGCTGGAGACACGGACGTAGTTTTAGCTACTCTAACAATTAAAGGACTAACAGCAGGAACATCAGACATAACAATAACAATAAATTCATTCCAGGATGATAACTATCAAGATATCAAAGATCAAATAGCAACCACATCTGGAACGGTAACTGTTTCCTCTGTAACTCCAACACCAACGCCAACGACTGTTCCGCAGATTGCTCCAGAAATATCAGTAGATAAAACGCTCAAAGATCCGACAGAGACAATCAGCATGAAGATATACAACATAGACAAATGGTATTCCGAAAACAACAGATACGTAGCGCAATTCGACTTTGGAGATACGGTGAAGATATACCTATACGGTCTCGATTCAGATACCACAACCACGTTTGAAATAAGAGACTGGAACACCGACGATGCAAAGTATTCCGATAGCTTCGAAGGAACTTCAAAAACATATGAAATAGATACGAGTGAACTGTATCCGGGATACTTCTACTTCTACGTTAAGAATGGAGCTTATGAAATAAATACAAAAGATGGTAAAGTTGATCTCGGATATCCTGTCGCTCTACGCTTATACTCTGCAAAGCCGGAAATTCACATAGCTATTGAAAATGCAAGACTGCCGATTGTCAAAGGTGACAACATCGTAGCAAGCATCAAGATATACGGCACAGGATTGCCAATCGACGCATATGTAAAGATAAGCGGACCAGTCCAAGCAGTCTATTGGAACGGTTCTGCTCTGACAACAAATAAGGAAGCAGTCACGTTTGATACGAGGGAGAAAACAGTGGTTATACCAACCGAACCGATCTTTACGCAATACGGTGGAACTACCGGCACATACACCTTGAGTGTTAGTGTGTCCGGTGAAGTTGAAGCTGTAAACTTCGAGATTGAGGGCATATCAATAACTCTCGATCTGCCGAGCACGATTGCTCTTGGAAACGAATTAAAGTTAAAAGGAACAGTAAACTTGGCGGAAACTGGATCCACTGACGATTACGGAGTTGATAACTACGTTTACGTTGGTGTTTTCACACCAGACGGATATCTCATAAAATCAGACGGTTCACTCGTCAAAGTAGATGATGTGTCGACAAGCGATTACACGAGAAAATGTAAGATTGACTCAGACGGAAGTTGGGAAAATGACAGCAAGGTCTATCTCGATCCTACAAAATTCGGAACAGGTAGCTATAAAGTTGTTGCACTTGCAGTTGCAACAACATCAATAAGTGATACGGAGACTATGTATATTAGCGTTGAGGAGCCAACGATCGAATTCACAATGGATAAAACGGTGTATGCAAGAGGTGAAGATATCAAATTCAAAGGAACCGCCAATGTAAAGAAGGGAACTATAATCGAAATTCAGTGCGATCAAGGATTAAGTAACTTACTCAAAGAACCTGTAAGTAAGATCGAAGTCTCCGTCGATGCAAATGGACACTTCAAAACTAATACGTATCACATCAAGAACGACGCCGCAAAAACATCATACACAATCCACGCAAAAATAAAAGGAACTGATTATGAGGATGTCGTAACGATAAGTGTCGAAAAAGCACCATTAACCGCTGAAATAGATAGAACAACAGCACCAAGAGGGGGAGATGTGGTTATAAGTGGATCCACGACTTTAGATTACGTATACATCTACACAGATGACTACCCAGTGCTTAAGAATGTTGGTGAGCTATACTCAGACAGTGAAGCTTTCAACCCAGATGACGTTATAACAATAGACAGCAAATACGCTTACTACAAGGTAAAAGTGACAGATAACGAATTTAGTGTTAAGCTAACGGTAGATGAATCCGCAGATACTGGCACATATACAGTGTACGTCATCGCTCCAGCTAATGAATCATGGATCGATCCAACAGAGGATGCGATGGTCCAGTTAAGCCTAACAGTAACAGAATTCGGATTCCTCAAGGTTCCATCAGAGATCAGGATGGTCAAAGGAGATGTAATAGACGTATATCTACAAGTAAGTGCAGATCCAGACGATGTCCTAGTAAAAGCTGAACTTGAAGGATTAGGAGTTAAGGTCAAAGAAGAAAGACTTGTATTCACGAAATACAATGAATCCAATGGAACGGGATGGGTCTATGCAACACTCTATCCGTTCTACGATGACGGCACAAATTCATTAGTTGATACCGGCGATCCCGGTGATCTACTCAGACCTGGAATGTATACGATGACAGTCCACATGTATAATGCAAAGACTAATGAAGAAATAAGTGAAGCAGAGACAACAATACCGGTAATTGTCGAAGAATTACAACTTAATGTGGATTACCCGAGTGAGGTCGTAAAGGGCGATCCAATAGTCGTCAAAATTGATACCAACAGAAAAAGCACAAAGATATATGACTATATCTACGTTGTCCTTGACTTGGGCGTCAAGAAGATGAAGTATTCAAGAGTTGCCTTAGATGCAAGTGGGTCTGCCGAGGTTGAAATACCAACAGCGGGAATTGATCCTGGAACATATAACCTCTACGTCAGATACGCCATGAGAACAGTTGAGGGTGACGTGGAGGACTGGTACGACATATCTCCATCAGACAGTTATGCTAAAGCATACGACGCTCAGGATGATGTCTTGGCAGGACCCTTCGAGGTCAAGATAGTCGAAGCGGCAGCTGTGACACCGACAACCGTGACAACGGTCACGACAACACCGGTCAACACAACCGTGACAACTGTTACGACAACGCCAGCCGAAACAACACCAGCTGAAACCACACCAGCCGAAACAACACCAGCCGAGACAACGACAACACCGGGTGGCCCAGGATTCGAAGCGATCTTCGCTGTTGCAGGACTACTTGCGGTCGCATATCTACTCAGAAGAAGACAGTAAACCCAAATTTTTTCCCCTTTTTTTCTGAAAGGTGAAAAGAGATGCCAGTTGAGGTACTACTAATTCCACTAATCGCTGCACCAATAACATTTTTTGTTCTTTGGGTGTTGAGTTACATATACCGCTGGAGATACGTGAAAAAGCTACCTGATAAGACACAATTCAATGCAGGTCTTGCAAGTGCAGGGTTTGACAAAGATGGTAAGGAAACGATACGTTATCATTTTTAATTTTTTTATTTAGTTTTTATTATTTAGCTTTATGAGGCGGAAATTCGGTTGGGTTCTGAATCTTACAGGAAACTTAAATTCTGAAATTCAAAATATTAGAGATATACTTAAACAGTTGGGCTATAAAGAGGAGAATGATTGTTTTAGTAAATTTGATTGCATGTCAGACAAGAGGCGGCATAGAATATTAAATAAGCTTGGAATTAAAATTCACAAAATTGAAATTAAACTCGTGAATGATCGTCAGTATGAAATAACGGTCAAATCCCGAGGTAAGAATGAAAAAACTCTACTTAAAGGATCGGCAAATTTATTGGACGATAAGGGATTGGTAGAATACGAAATTAAGGTAAATAGATTAGATTTAAAGAAGACCAAACCAGAAGACCAAATACATAGAGTTGTTAGAGATTTACTTCATAAGCACATTCATCATGAATCTGATTTACCTTTAAGACCAATAGACGCTAATGATGAAAATTCTGCAATAGAAGAATTATATAGAGCATATTTGGAGAAGTTCAAAGATTATAAAAAGACTATTTCTAATTATCTAAAGGTACCAATCTTAAAATTGAATAGTGTTTATAAAGATGCACTAAGAATGAGAGGAGATATATGCAAAACGATTTTGTCAAATTTACGCTCTTCCCGAAAATTATATTAAGACCGTAGAATCTTTTGAAGAAACTGCTCATAAATTTCTGAGAGAAGTTACGCAAGCAGGGGAAAATAGAAGATTTTGGATTAATGTCTTACTTACTTTTGTAATGATACTCTTGTCCTATGTTATGGCTCGAGATAGGATTCCGATTCCGTCAACATACTTAGACTATGCGGATCGGATTTTCTCTTTATTTATCTTAACAGTCTTCCTATGTTCTTTCTACAAAATGTTTAGACCAATCTGACTTCCTTCTTTATTTATTTTAAGTTTTGTGGATGTGTCAACTTAAGGATGCAAGCTTTGAACATTAAACTATAAAAGTTTAAAATGCATCAATTTAACGTGCCTTGCTAATTTTAATTTGTAATAACCGATTTTCCCTTTTTTATTTAATTTCAATCCACCTGTCGATAAACCTCTTGTAAAACTCCCACATTCTTTCGTCCATAACGTGAACTTCAAACACATCGCTTATCTTCGCCACCTTTGCCTTGAATTCGTATATCCCATCCTTTCGATCTGTTATTACGGCGATATCTATATCAGAAAGCATAACGTTGTAATCTCCGCGGATAACGGAACCGAAAACAAACACCCTAACATCTCCAAAAAACTCCTTCGCAATCTCTTTGATTTCCTTTGCATATTTAATATAATCCCTAAAGATTCTCTCCCGCTTTTTCTTCTCCTTTATAAGATCCTCTACAACCATTCGCGAAACTCCTCCTTGAATCTCTTTAAAACATCTATCATCTTACTAACCTCTCTCTTGGAATAATCCCTCGGGAAATACCTCGCAAGTAAGTATGCATCCTCTATTAGCTTCAGGATTATTTCATTTTTCTCGTAGAATTCTTTAAATTTTTTGTCTATCTTGGACAATTCTTTAAAAAGTCTCGATAGGCTGTGAGTCTTTGGAAAGTAGCCTATCTCCTTTGCAAGAATGTATTTCAAGTAAAGCTGTAGTGACTGCTCAATGTGGAATGCAGACAGGTCGTATATCCCTTCTTTGAAAAAGTGCTCCGATGCAGATTCGAATTTTTTAGCCCTGTCAAGGAAAACGTCCACATCCTCTCGCATACACTGACCTAAATCTCCCTGTATGTAAGGGCTACGCAACACAGAGCGATAACATGGATAACGGTGCAGTAAAAACAAAACCCCTCAAATATCTCCCCTATCACAAAATAACCAATTCCCAAGACTCCCGATAGCGCCCAAACCCTCAAAAATCTGTCTTTTAAAATCAAACCAGCAAAAAACCAAGCCGAACCCAACGAGTAGTTCAGGGGATCGCAGTGGCCCAAGCACAGTCCAACGAACTCTGTTAGATAAAAAAGGTATCCACAAAAAATAAATCCCGCTAAGCAAATCACTTTTCGCAACATGCCAAACCCTTTATTAATTCTTCGAGTTTCATAACATCCCTCTCGCCGACGAGCGACGCTGTCACGTTATCTGTATGGACGACCACAGTGGGAACACCAATGACGTAATAACGATATTCGTAACACACCTTTGAGAGGTTCTGAACGTTACAGTAATAAAACGTCACGTTTATGTAATTTTCCCTTAGGCTATCTATGTAGGGCTCTACACGTTTGCAATGAATGCAGTCTGGATGATAGTAGAAGTAAACCTCAATTTTTGTGTAGTTGCACTTGTTCTGTTGCTGAGTGCAACCCATCGAAAATACAAGAAAAATCAATCCCCCTAACAATATCAATCTTTTCATGAGATTTAACACCCACGCAAAAAAAATAAAACCTTTACTCAACAAGTTCAAACTCCCAAGCACACCACCATTCATCTGGATGGGGATCTGGCGGACATGCGATGCATTTCGTTCTGATTCTGGGATCTATTCCTTCAGCGAACCTTGTGTATTCCACGATTCCAGCTGATTTGCACGGATATTCTGGTAAACCTTTTCTCCTTCTCGCATCCTGAACTCTGCATTCGTTCATCCTGAAAATAATTTTGTTTTCGTCAACCTCCACAATCTCCTGCTTGTTTATCCTCGCATATTGCCTGAATTTCAAAGCCTTTTTTAACGCCTCGATGCCACCGTATTCGGGTAGTTTAAGCCTCTTCTTTATTCTTTTAGCTTCGATATATGAAAAGCGAACCCAACAAGTGTCATTCGTCCTTTTCGCCGTATCCATACCGTATTTCCTTTCAACTGCTTGGAACCAGAAACCGTCGCAGGCTAGCCAGCTTTTTGCGATATCATCCCAGAGCTTCATTAGCTCTTCCTTGCTCATTTCGAAAATTGGTTCTGGAATCTCTAATCCTCCAACCTTGCAGAGATTTACTCCCAACCTGCCCGCAATCCTTCTGAAAAGGGATGTCAGAACGTTCTCCCAAACTTCATCTTCAAGTTCTATCGCCCTGTCGAGATCGGCTAACTGGTGCTCCGCCTCCCTAAACCACAGTCCGTAGTGGGTTACGACCGCCCGCAACGAGTCGCTAATTAAACGTATCAAATCCTCCTTGCTTAATTCTTCTAAGTCCATATCTTGTAGTCACTTTTTATTGTTATATCTTTTTCTTTTTCTTTTTAGTTTAAGACCCGTGTTCCTTTCCAAATATTTCTTACCCATTCCCTCTATTTCCGAAAGAGAGTAGTGTTTATCCATGTTTATCACGATAAGTTCCCCGTTTTTTCTTAAAATTCCTATAACTGTCGGCTTAACCGGAGCCGTGAACACAATACTACCGTCATCTGCTTCTATCCAGTAGTAGTATTTCCCAACAATCTTTTTCACATCTTCCCAGCCCTTTGCCTTGTCAAAATTCCATTCATATACCAGAGCGTGTCTTATCGGAAATCGCCTGCTTACTCTTGAGTCTATACTTTTGAATACTTTGGGTTCGATCTCGGGTCCCATAAATATATTTACATCTCAAAATATTTTAATCCGACGGATGACGGATTATCGTTGAGGGTGCTAATCGTTGGTGGTGGACCAGCCGGTAGCCTAACTGCAATAAATCTTGGAAAAAAAGCGGACGTAAAACTGATCGAAAGCAAAAGTAGAGTTGGATTTCCCGTAAAATGCGGCGGATTGATAAGCGAAAGGTGCTACGATAAACTAAGAAAGTACGGTGTGAATGCGAAGCTAAATGAGATTAAGGGAGCCTTCGTCTTTTCACCTTCGGGTGATTTCGTCGAGCTGTTCGGGAGGACGGGTGCTGTTGTAGTTGAAAGAAAGATTATGGATTTACAGCTATTAAAAATGGCATCTAAGACAGTCGAAGTGATATTGGGAGCTAAATACGTGAACTCCAACGATAGAAAGGCGAAAGTTATTGTTTCGGGAGAAGGGAAATTCTTTGAATTTGATTATTTGGTGGGAGCTGACGGTGTTGAAAGCAAAGTAGCCCTCACATTCGGCTTTCAGAGACCTCTGATCTACACGGGATTGCAATACCTCATGGAGTTCGAACCCCTTGATAAGAACATGGTTGAACTTTATTTCGGAAGCAAATACTCCAACGGTTTTTTTGCTTATTCCATTCCTATCTGTGAATCCTTTGCGAGAGTGGGAGTCGTATCCATGGATAGTCCCAAACTATATTTGAACAACCTTTTGAAAAAGCACCCTTCGGTTTCGAGAAGGGTCGGAAAGTCCGTTGTAGAAATCAATATGGGTGCCATTCCCCTAAGCCTCGTTGACTTCGTTAAGGATAAAATCGCACTGATCGGAGATGCTGCCGGAATGGTCAAACCTTACACCGGTGGCGGAATCTACTACCTCCTAAGAGCAGCTGAATTACTCGGAGATTTTTTTCCCAACTTAATCGGTTTCAAAAAGAGATACCTTAAAGAATTCAAGGGAGAATACGTTGTTGGAGAGAAGATAAGAAAGCTTTATCAGATCCTCAACGATAAAGATTACGAATTCCTCGTGAAGCTGTCCAAGGATATAGATTTTTCCAACGTGGACATGGACAGACCTTCAACAGCTTTAAATATCATCCCAAAACTCGTAAAGATGGCGAAAAGACCTAAGATTATTTTTGAGATGGTAAGGGCTTTTCTCTAAAAAGATTAAAATCGATGACGCTAAGCTATATAATATGACCCTTAGGGAGAAACTAAAAAGTTCCGGTAGGGTGTTTATAGTCGGAATAGCAGGGGACAGCGGATCCGGAAAAACGACGTTCGGAAACGCTATAAGAAATCTCTTAGGGAAGGATATCGTAAGCACGATAACTCTTGACGATTACCACGTATACGACAGGGAAACAAGGCAGAAGATAGGAATCACGCCGCTAAATCCCGAGGCAAACAACTTAAAGCTCGTGGAGACCCATCTACGTGAACTTAAGAGGGGTCATTCGATTAAAAAACCCACTTACGATCACAAGACCGGAACATTCGGCCCATGGGTTGAGTTCAAACCGACGCCGATAATAATCGTGGAGGGGTTGCACACTCTTTACGACGGACTGAGGGATTACATCGATTTCAAAATATTCGTTGATCCTGCAAGATACGTAAAAAGGAGATGGAAGATCAAGAGAGACGTAGGGGAAAGGGGATACAGCAAGCAAAAGGTAATCGAAGAAATCATCCAGAGGGAACCAGATTACAAAAGATTCATCGACTTCCAGAAGATTTACGCCGATGTTGTAATAAAGATCTACCCAAGCTCGATGCAGAATTTGGAAAGAATAAACTATCTGATCGAAGAGAGCGATTTCGAGGTTTACGGTGTGAGACTGATAATAAAAAAGAGCGAAGACATCCCTGTGGAATCTGTAAACCTCAACATAGATCTTTCAGGGCTCGTAAGGGCGAGCGAAAGGGATTTCTCGATAGGATTTTTCTCAGACTATTACTACTCAAAGCCAGCGAGCTTTATAGATATAGACGGATTCATGAGCACTGAGATCTTTAGCTCTTTGTTAGAGGCGATAAAAAGAGAAATTGGCTCAGGGAGCGTGGATTACTATACCGAAAGATACGTTAACTCTATTGAGATAGCCAAATTGCTGCTATGCTGGAGGCTTTTGGAGGTTATCAACTATAAATTGCGTAAATGATTTATCTACCCTATCAGATAAACATCATGGATCTCATCTGCAAGTTCGTTGAAAAAGATGGAAAGAAGATCGGAGAAAGCATAGACGTCTACGATGGATACTTAATTGTAAAAAAATCCGATAGATTCTTTGGAATTCCGACTAACTCCATTAAGGAGATTAAAGACGAAGTAATCGTCGTCTCGGAATTTGATGAAAAGAAGGGAGCTGAGATCGGAAAAAAATGGATTGAAACAAAATCGAAGCCCGTGAGCATTGAGGAGCTTAAGAAGTATGGATTTGGAGAAAAGTGAATACAAACAGGTGATCGTCGTTAGGGGTGACCTGAACCTTTCGAGAGGTAAATTAGCCGTCCAAGTAGCTCACGCTTCAATAATGGGATACGAGTTAGCCAACCCCAAAGAAAGGGAAAAATGGAAAATGGAGGGTCAGAAAAAGATCGTTTTGAAAGTAAAAAATTTGGAAGAGCTTATGGAGGTGTTCAAAAGGGCAAAAAAAGAGGGATTGCCGACGGCTTACGTTAAGGACGCCGGATTAACCGAAGTGAAACCGGGAACGATAACTGCGGTCGTTATAGGGCCGGCTCCCTCAAAAAGGATAGATAAGATCACTGGAAATCTTCCCCTTTTAAAATAGCCTCAAAAGCTTCCGCCGCCCTCTTCCTCACAATGTAGTCGCACAAACTTGAGAGGGGCGTCTCATCGGGATTAACCTCGATAATTTTGTAGCCGTTTCTCTTTGCAAAAAGCGGAAGCGATGCAGCCGGCTGAACAACAGCCGACGTCCCAATTACGATAACGTTGTTACGGCTGCAGAGATCCACAGCCGTCTTGAGCTCCCTCTCCGGAAGTGGTTCTCCGAACCAAACGACGTTCGGTCTGATTATCCCACCGCATTCGCACTTCGGAATTCCCTTAGGAGGCTTTTCGAACTTTATCACATTCCCGCATTCTAAACATCTTCCCTTGTCGATTCTTCCGTGGAGATGGATGACGTTTTTGCTTCCCGCTCTCTCGTGAAGATTGTCAACGTTCTGAGTTATCACCGCTTTTAAAAGACCCTTTTTTTCAAGCAGAGCTAAAGCCTCGTGAGCTTTATTAGGCTTTGCTGCGAAAATCTTCTCCATCCTCCATGAATACCACTCCCACACAAGTTTCGGGTTTCTCGAAAATGCTTCGAATGTCGCGAGTTCTTCGGGACGGTAGCGGTTCCAGAGTCCATCTTTCCCTCTGAAAGTTGGGATACCACTGTCTGCCGATATCCCCGCACCCGTTAGTGCCACCAGCTTTCCTTTGAAGGATTTTATGATATTTAGCATGTTTTATTTTTGATGCAGATCGTTAAAGATTTTTTCGTCAAATAGTATTAAAATTGATTTTTCTTATCTCACCCATTAACGAAAAGCGTTATAATCTAAGGCTTCCAATAAGATTTGATGAACTTAACCCTCGACAAATTCTTCCCAATTTTCGATGAGCCTAAAAATTCTCTCGATAATCTCCGTGAGGAGTTAAGAAAGTATCATGAGCTTCTGCTTAGAGAAGTTGAAAAATGCTATCGCATTGCTGAAAGGGCGAGAAGTCTCTGCCTTGATCCGAAGCCATACGTGGAGATTCCGATAGCAAAGAACATGGCTGAGAGAGTCGAAAAGCTTCTTAACATAAACGGAATTGCGGAAAAAATCCTGAAATACGAGTCCGAAGGTCTTTCGAGAGTTGAGATATGTTTCAAAATAGCTGAGGATATCGTAAAGGGGGAGTTCAAAAACTATGACACAGAGGAGGCTATAGACAAAGCCGTTAGAGCCGCTGTTGCAGTCCAGACAGAGGGGGTTGTAGCAGCCCCCATTGAGGGAATCGCGAAGGTAAAATTGTATAACAATGAATTTATAAAAATATATTATGCTGGGCCTATAAGAAGTGCTGGAGGAACAGCCCAAGTAATATCCGTTTTAATTGCGGACTACGTTCGCAGATTACTCGGAATTAAAAGATACGTTCCGACTGAAGAGGAGATAATGAGATACTGTGAGGAAATACCACTATACAAAAAGGTCGCAAATCTCCAGTATCTTCCCTCTGATGAAGAAATAAAACTGATAGTCAAAAACTGTCCGATTTGCATAGACGGGGAGCCCACCGAGGATGCCGAAGTCTCAGGATATCGGAATCTTCCGAGGGTTG
This sequence comes from uncultured Archaeoglobaceae archaeon, assembly GCA_965561205.1. Lineage (GTDB taxonomy): Archaea > Halobacteriota > Archaeoglobi > Archaeoglobales > Archaeoglobaceae > Geoglobus. The sequence continues at coordinate 17,896 of CBEWZU010000004.1, forward strand.
AAACGAACAGAGTTCGCGGTGGAATGTGTTTGGTTATTGCTGAAGGTATCGCTTTGAAAGCTCCGAAACTCAAAAAAATAGTTGACAAAATGAAAATAGACGGCTGGGAGTGGCTGGATAAGCTCATTCACAAAGATGAGAAGGAAGAAGATGAGAGTAATGAAATCAAACCAAAAGATAAGTATCTCTCCGATATCGTTGCGGGAAGACCCGTATTCAGCCACCCCTCAAGAAAAGGGGGATTCAGACTAAGATACGGGAGGTCAAGAAATTCGGGTTTTGCTACTGTCGGAATTCATCCGGCTACAATGGTCATAGCGGACGAATTTATGGCAATCGGAACTCAACTGAAAGTGGAACTTCCCGGTAAAGCTGGAAGTGTTGTTCCCGTTACCGATATTGAGGGGCCTACGGTCCGACTGAAAAACGGTGATGTTATAAAGGTTCGGAGCTTTGAAGAGGCTTTAAAAATAAAGGATTCCGTCGAGAAGATATTGGACATGGGTGAGATCCTTATCAATTTTGGAGACTTTCTTGAAAACAATCACATTTTGCTTCCGGCATCTTTCTGTTACGAATGGTGGATTCAGGAAGCGAAAATCAGCGGAGATTTCAAAAAAATAGACGAAGATAAAGCTCTGAAGCTATGCGATGATTACGGTGTTCCGCTCCATCCCGATTACACTTATCTCTGGCACGATATCAGTGTAGAGGAGGCTAAATTCCTGAGGGATTACATAATCGAAAACGGGAAAGTTGAAGGCAAATTCGGAAAGAGTTTCCTAATTTTTAGAAATGATAGAAAAGTGAAGGAAATTCTCGAAAAGCTTCTTGTCGAGCATAAAGTTAGGGAGGATAACATCGTTATAGAGAATTGGAAAGTTCTTGTAAGATGTTTGGGCTTGAACACCGACCTGAAAATCGTAAAAGATTGTGAGGCTGAAAACACTCTTGATTTCGTTAGAAAAGTTTCGGGATTGGATGTGAGGGCAAAAGCTCCCACAAGGATTGGAGCCAGAATGGGAAGACCGGAAAAGGCAAAGGAAAGGAAGATGTCTCCCCCACCCCACATGCTCTTTCCGCTATCCGCAGCGGGAGGAAAAACGAGGGATCTGAAGAATGCCGTAAACTACACGCCCACCTACAACTCGGCGAAAGGTGTGACCGAGGTTGATTTATCTTTAAGAGTTTGCAAAGAATGTGGACGGGAAACCTTTTATCTAAGGTGTGAATGTGGAGGTCTAACAGAGCAGGTTTACATCTGTCCTAAATGCGGAATAAGAACGGGTGAAATCTGTGAAAGGTGCGGTGAGGAAACCAAAGGTTATCGAAAATGGAAGATAAACGTGAGAGAACTCTACCAAAAAGCCTTAGAGAATTTAGGGGAAAGGGACGTTAACGGATCTATAAAGGGCGTTTTAGGTCTTACATCAAAGAACAAATTTGCCGAAAGGATTGAAAAGGGAATCTTGAGAGCGAAAAATGGAGTTTGCGTGTTCAAAGATGGAACGATTCGATACGATATGACCGATCTCCCCCTTACCCATTTCAAGCCCTCTGAAATAGGTGTAAGCGTTGAAAAACTGAGAGAGTTGGGATACGAACACGATTACGAAGGTAAAGAACTGAAAAATGAGAATCAGATTGTAGAGCTGAAGCCTCAGGATTTAATCTTATCAAGATCCGCCGGTGAATACCTCGTTAAGGTTGCGAAATTCATAGACGATCTTCTCGTAAAGTTTTACAAACTTGAGCCGTTTTACCGGGCGGAGAAGCCGGAAGATCTGATAGGTCATCTTGTCATAGGATTGGCTCCCCACACATCGGCGGGAGTTTTAGGAAGAATCATCGGCTTTACTGACATAAACGGGTGCTACGCCCATCCTTACTTTCACGCCGCAAAAAGACGCAACTGTGATGGTGATGAAGACTGTGTCATGCTTCTAATGGATGGGCTTCTGAACTTCTCACGGGAGTTTCTACCCGATAAGAGGGGTGGACAGATGGATGCACCTCTCGTTCTGACTGTAATTATCGATCCGAAGGAAGTTGACAGCGAAGTTCACAACATGGATATCTGCGATAGATATCCCTTAGAGTTCTACATGGCAACGCTTCGTTACGCTCATCCCAAGGAGTTCGTGGGAATGATAGAGAGAGTGGAGGACAGACTCGAAAGTGAAGAGAAGAATTATGGATTAAGGTTTACTCATAACACGGCAAACATCGCCTTAGGAGTCAAGGAAAGTGCTTACAAGACGCTGGGCAGTATGGAGAATAAACTGAAGCACCAGATGGAGCTTGCTGAGAAAATCCTCGCAGTCGATGAGCATGACGTTGCCGAGAGGGTGATAAATTCCCACTTTCTTCCCGATATCATCGGAAATCTAAGAGCCTTCTCAAGGCAGGAGTTTAGGTGCGTCAAATGTAATCAGAAGTTCAGAAGAATCCCCCTTTTAGGTAAATGCACGAGATGCGGAGGCAATCTAACCCTCACAGTCCATGAGGGATCGATAATGAAGTATTTAGGATTTTCAAAGGAGCTTGCTGAGAAATACAATGTCAGCGAATACACAAGGCAAAGATTGAAGCTTATAGAGCTTGAAACATTATCCCTCTTCGAGAGTGAACTTAAAAAACAGATAACAATAGACAGGTTCTTCGAATGAAGATCGAGATCTTTGGTGCCGGAGCTTTGGGAAGTCTTATCGGTGCTTTCTTGGTTAAAGCGGGATTTGATGTTGTTTTTGTAGCAAGGGGTAAGCAACTTGAAGCTTTAAAGAGGAAGCTAATCATCTCGGGAATAATCGAAGAAGAATTCGATGTCTACGCAACTGACGAGCCTGAGGACGTTGATCTCGTTTTTCTTACAGTTAAAGCTTATGACACGGAAGAAGCTGCAAAAATCCTTAAGGAAACTGATTTCAAAGCGATATGCAGTCTTCAGAATGGTGTGGGGAACGAGGAGATTTTAATGAAATATTTCGAGAACGTCGTGGGAGGCGTAGTGACTTACGGGGCGAATTTAATCGAATACGGTCACGTGATGTTTGCGGGAGAGGGCGAAATCCATTTGGGGGATTTCAGGGGGAATTATGCTGGAAAGTTCTGCGAAGTTCTGAGGAGGGCGGATCTAAACGTCCGTGTTGTCGATGATATCCAAAAGAGAATTTGGGTAAAAGCCGCCGTGAATGCCGTGATAAATCCGATAACTGCCATCTGTAGGGTAAAAAACGGAATGATACTGGAAAAAGATCTTTGGGATATCGCGGAGAAGATAGCGAAGGAATGCGAGAAGGTTTTAAAGGCAAAGGGATTTCACGTTGATGTAATCAAACTCGTAAGAGAGGTCGCATCAAAAACGGCTGAAAACAGATCGTCGATGCTTCAAGACATTGAAAAGGGAAAGAGAACTGAAATTGGTTTCATAAACGGAGCCTTCGTAAAAGAGGCTGAAAAAATGGGTATAAAGGCAACCTACAATGAGATTATGACAAAACTTGTAAGGGGGATGGAGCTTGGAATGGCTTAAAATCCTCTTGATATCGATGTTTCCCTTCTCAGAATTAAGGGGAGCCATACCCTATGCGGCTCTTATGAATATAAATCCCTTGGAAGCCTATCTCTTAGCGGTGGTAGGTAATTTCCTACCAATACCTTTGCTGCTATTCCTTCTTCATAAAGCTGAGACTTTAATCAAGAGGATACCCCTCCTCGGAGACGCATACGCGTTTTTCGTCAGGAGAGTTGAGAAAAAGAGGGAAATTGTAGAGAAATACGGATATCTTGGGTTGACCCTTTTCGTTGCTGTTCCCCTCCCCGTAACGGGTGCTTGGACTGGCAGTCTTATGGCTTTTTTAATGCATTTGGACAGAAAAAAATCGATGATATTCATCTTTATAGGGATTCTTATAGCAGGTTCAATCGTTTTGACCGTGACTTATGGAATTTTTGGGATAATAAAGATGCTACCGTTGTATTTAATCACGTCAACGTCTATTCCGTAGATATCCTTTATATTTTTTGGAGTGAGAACCTCTTCAACTCGTCCGGAATACTTTATCTTCCCGTTCTTAACCATGAGGATACGATCGGCGAACATCGCGGCTAAATTAATGTCATGAAGGGCTACCAAGGCTCCCTTTCCATTCATTACAAGCATTTTCACGAGTTTCATCACATCTATTTGACTCTTAATGTCCAAATGGGATGTGGGTTCATCCAAAAGAAGAAATTCGACTTCCTGAGAGAAAATCCTCGCAATCATAACCTTTTGTTTTTCACCGCCGCTTAATTCGCTAAAAAGCCTTTCCCCGTATCCATCCATACCCACGAGTTTCAAAGCTTCCAGAGACACCTCAACATCCCTTTTAGTGGGCATAATCCCAGCGTGCGGAACTCTTCCGAGCAAAACTATATCGAGAACTCTCAGATTCGCACTTGCTATCTCTTGAGACAGATAGCCCAAGAGTTTCGCGATATCCCTTCTTTCAAGGTCGTGAATTGATTTTCCGTCGATGTATATTACACCGTGATAAGGTTTCAGTATGCCAAAGATCGTTTTCAGTAGTGTAGATTTTCCGCTCCCGTTAGGACCTAGAAGGGCTACAAGCTCTCCCTTTCTTAAAGTAAACGAAACATCTTCGATTATCGTTCTTTCCGATATTTTCACGTTTACTCTATCAGCTCTCAGTTCCAAATCCACTCCCCCTCTTTAAAAGATATATGAAAAAGGGTGCCCCAATCAGCGATGTGATTATTCCGACCGGAAGCTCCCCGTTCATGAGCATCCTTGAAGCGGTATCAATCAGCGGCATGAATGCCGCTGCAAATAGCATCGAAGCCGGGATGAGCGTCCTGTTGTCGTATCCCAAAATGAGTCTCATTGTATGGGGGATGATAAGCCCAACGAATCCGATTACTCCACTGACAGATACGGCAGAAGCTGTTAGCAAAGCGGAAGCCGCAATTATGATCGCTTTAAATTTCTTTAGATCAATCCCCACACTCATAGCATGTTCTTCTCCGAGGAGAAGGGCATTCATCCTCCAAGAGTTTAGCGAGAGGATAGTCACACCGATTACAGCGGGAAAAAAGATCATCTTAACCTTTATCCACTTTGCGGTCCAGAAGCCACCCATTATCCAAAAGACTATTTCATGCATACTTTCCGTTGAGACATAGACGAGAAGGGAAGTCAAGCCTGAGAGAAACGTAGCCATTGCAACTCCTGCAAGCAAAAGAGCGTAAGTTGAGTCCTTACCGAGCTGGTAGACAACGTATACAGTTAGGAGCGAGCAGAGAAATGCTGAAAGCATTAAGCCCATCGATCCCTGTCCGAGTAAGATGGCTAAAGCTGCACCCACGCTTGCACCGCTTGAAACCCCGATTATGTATGGATCGGCAAGGGGATTTCTAAAGAGGGACTGCATCGCACATCCCGCCGTAGCCAGACTCGCTCCGACAATAGATGCGAGAAAAGTTCTGCACAATCTGAAATCGAGTATTCTGGGATCTACTGACAAACCGATCCCAGCCGGACCTACAGAGATGCTTATGAATATCGATAAGATTAGGATGGGTATCAGTAAAGTGATCATTAGGATTTTTCCAGATGTTCGATTCATTTGATTAGTGTTAAAATTGTTTGAATTTAAAATTTTTATGGCTTTTTAATATTTTCTGAAACCCACATGTCCCCTAAAACTTTGACACATCCGTCATTTTGCAGACGATTAAGTAACTTCTTTACACTTTTTTCAGATTTTCCAGTGATATAAACAAGCTCGTTCGTTGTAACTCCTCCCCTAATTTTTGATAACTTTCTGACAACCGATTGCAGAACGTTTTTTTCTCTTTCGATCTTCCTTACATAACAATATATCCAAACCAATCCCAGTGGTAGGAGTGACAATATCCAAAAACCAAAAAAAGGAGGATACAGCAGACTTATCATGATTCCCGATAGAATCCAGCCTTTTGAGATAATTGTGAATTTCTCATACATGTTATGTCTCATAAGATCTGGAACAACTTTCGATAATTTTTCGAGAATCGGATCGGAAAACTTAAGATCGGGTGGATTCAAACCAAATTCCTTTGAGATGTAGTCCCTCGCAGCTTTCTTTCTTTCGAGTGCCAAATTGAAAATCTTTTCGAAATCTTCTTCATCCCAGATCGATATATTTAATCTCTTGGCGAGTTTTCTATCCTCATCTTTCACATTGCAACCCCAAAGCACCAAAAGAACCCTATCAACACCTAAAATTTGTCTTTTTGTAGCCCATTCATAGATAAGATTCCTAACCGTGAGATGGCTCTTTTCATACTGTTTACATTCTACAGCCAGAGATTTTCCATTAGATCTAACTATGACGTCTATTTCATGATTTTTAATTCGGACATTCGTTTTAGTGTCGAATCCAAGTGTTGAAAATAACCAAGCTACGTTTCTCTCAAGTAGTGTTCCTCTTCTTTTATAAGATTTTTTGCTTTTACGTTTGTAAGTCCTTTGGGATTTTATCCATTTGTTCACGTGGTGTACTAATTTCAGGGAAATATGTTTTTTTCGAGACAGTAAAGGTCTGATAAACAGACAATATTAATTAGATCACATAAGTAATATAAGAAAACAAATTATAAAAAAATTATAAGAAATTAAGTTATTTACTCTCCTCTCTCAGGAGTCTTCTCAAAAGCTTTCCGGTTGCGGTTCTCGGGAGTGGCTCCTTCCTGAATTCAATTATTCTCGGAAGCTTGTATTTGGCTATATGCTGCTCTAAATACTTGAGGATATCCTGTTTAAGCTCCTCAGTGCCCTCGTATCCTTCCTTCAAAACGATTATCGCTTTAACGAGCTGTCCCCTAATACCCTCAGGATCGGGGACGCCAATGACTGCACATTCCTTCACAGCCGGGTGCTGGCTTAGCGGCTGTTCGATTTCATCCGGACCAATTCTGTATCCTGACGACTTTATGAGGTCGTCATCTCTTGAAACGAAGTAGATGTATCCTTCTTCGTCTTTTCTTACGAAGTCTCCAAGAACGTTCCAACCGTTCTTAACGCTCTCCTTCTGCTTTTCAATGAGAGATCTTGTTGGATGCTCCCAATATCTTATCCCCGTCGGTCCTTTTATGTAGAGATTGCCGACTTCACCCGGCTTGCATTCTTCGCCTGTCTCTGGATCGATTATTCTTGCAACATATCCGGGAACGGGCCAGCCGATGCTACCAGCTCTGGGTTCGGGAGCGACAGTGTTGCTTATGCAGATGTGAACCATTTCCGTGGCACCCAACGACTCGTAGATTGGCATTCCAAATTTCTCCATCCACTTTTTCGCAGTGTCAGCACCGAGAGCTTCTCCACCACCTGTGCAAAGTCTCAGGCTTGAGAGATCGTATTTCTTGAGATATTCATCTAAATTTGGATTTGCAAGGATGAGTCTGTAAGCCGTTGGTAGAGAACTGAATACAGTTATTCCATGTTCTTCAACGAATCTGAAGAAGTTATCTACACTAAATCCCGGCCAGATACTTGTTGCGGCTCCGTGGAAGTATGGAATCAGACAACCGTTTCCGTAACCCATCGCGAAGCTTACGGGTGCCGGACCACCTACGACGTCATCTTCCGTCAGTTTCCATACGTATTTTCCAACCAAATAGACGGCTGATAGAACGTTTTCAACAAAGTGGACACAACCTTTTGGCAATCCGGTTGTTCCTGAGGTGTAGAGAATGGCGGCCGGAGTTCCGATCTCAAGTGGAACGGGATCGAAGTTTGCACTCTCCTTATAGACTTCGTTAAACGAAACGAGGGGATCCTTCACATCCTCTCTTTCGGTTACGATAATCTTCTCAACAGTCTTTAATTCGGGAATTGACTCTTCTACGGCACCAAATGTTTTTTCATCACCAGTTACGAATATTGCCTTTATTTCGGCATTGTTAGATACGTGGACGATTTCCTTCTTAGCCCACATCGGATTTAGCGGAACGGGAATCGCTCCGGCTTTCATTATTCCGAAGTTCACAGCAACTGCTTCGGGCATGTTTCTCATTCTGAAGCCTACTCTGTCGTATTTCTGGATGCCGATGCTCTTAAGGAAGTTCGCAACCTTGTTGCTCAGTCTGTAGAGATCTCTGTAGGTTACCCTTCTGTCTTCAAAGTATATGGCAACCTTCCTTCCCCTCCCCTCTTTTATGTTCTTGTCGATGATCTCTTCGGCAAGGTTCAACTCTTTTCTGTCGCCGATATATTCCTTTACCTCGTCTGGTATGATTATATCTGGCCAGAGATCCTTTGGCACAACATATTTCATGATATCCATTCTATCTACCTCCAAATACTTTATTTATTTATCGTTATAAATACTTTACGAAATTCAGCATGATAATAAATTAACAACAGAATTCAACTACAGAATCTCAATCGGTGAAGCGTTCCGCCGGGCTGGTAAACGGCGACATTTCCCGGCGTGGGATTTAGGTTTACCTTCTTCTGGAATTCTGTCTGAGCTTGCCATGTAGAAGAATTAACCACAAGAACACCTCTGTAGAATGCTGTTCCGTAAGTATGAACGTGTCCCGAGTGCAGGATGTCCGGAATCTCATCTATAACGAGGTAATCCTCACTTTCGGGAGCTATTGGACTTCTTTCTCCGTATATGGGGGAGAGGTGTCTTCTTTTTAACAACTCTATCAGAGCCTCCTGCGGCCTCTCGTAACTAAGCCTGTTTATCTTTGAGATTACGTCATCGATGCTCCTGCCGTGATATACGAGAACTTTAACACCATTAACATCAACGTAAGCGGGGTTTCCCACGTGAATGACGTTGTTGGAGAAGAGACTTTTAAAATCCTTTGGGAGGGCTGGCTGGGGCTCTGCCTGCCTAACGGCATCGTGGTTTCCCGGTGAAAGGATTATTTTTACATCTTTTCTGATTTTGTCCAGTTGCTCCGCTGCAAACTCGTATTGTTTGTATATATCGATTATCTCAAGCTCTTTATCTTGACCTGGGTAGATGCCAATACCGTCAACGATGTCCCCCGCTATGAAGAGGTATTTAACGCTCTCTGCAAGTTCGTCGAGCTTCTCGTTCCCGCTTTCACCGTTTATCCACCTAACAAAATTATCCCACTCTTTTTTAAGGAATGTGTTGCTCCCGAAGTGGGTATCTGATATGAAAACTATCCTGAAGTCTTTCTTTTGTTTGGATCCGTTTATCGGAATTTCGGGGAAAATAATCCTATCAGCGATGATTGTTTTCCCCCTTGGTTTGCCCACGACACCTACAACTTCATCTCCGAAAAGTTCCATTGCCACCTCTTTCAGTTTTCCTTCGGCGTATACCCGCACTCTTCCGGTTTTGTCTTCAAGATCGAAGAACGCTTTTTTTTCGGAAATCTCTCTAATATTATCTACAAATCCAATTACTTCGACTGTATCCGACTTTATCCTACCCAAGGATGCTACCGGTATCGCCTTGACCCTTGACTTTAGTATGCTGTAGAGCTTATCGTATCTTGAATTAAAGTAGGCTACAAAATCTTCTACCGTCCCTCTGCAAGTTGATTTGCCCGTTATATCTTTTAGAACTTTTATCTCTCCTATTTCTTGAACTTTTGGCTTAACTTTTAAAACTTCTTTGTCTTCTTTTTTTAATTTTTTCAATATTTCGGAAATATCCTCCGGCGTTATTATAAAAGATCCGTTGTAAGAGTGGCGAACCTCGTTTATTATTTTATCGATGCTGTAATTACTTTTTAGAATTAGATCTATGGCTTTCGGATGGATATTATATCCGTTCACAGCAAATTTTGCAATTATCGTTCGAGTATCGATATTTTTAATAACCATCAGTTCACCCCCAACTATGGGATTACTTAGAGATTTACTTTCAGCACTAATAATTGTTGGTATCATTGCATTGGGTGGTTACCTCATAACCGGAACATGGCCCTTCATGGTTGCGATAGAAAGCGGAAGTATGGAACCCAATATGCATATCGGAGATGTTGTATTCCTTGTAGGTCCCGAAAAAAAAGAAATAATCTCGTTTGAAGAAGGTGCAAAAACGGGTTACGAAAAATTTGGCAGATACGGTGACGTTATTGTTTACATTCCAAATGGAGATAGGGGGGCTACTCCGATCATCCATAGAGCAATTGCCTATGTGAAGAAGGGGGATCCAATCCCCATCCTCGTGAGGGAAGGAAATCAATTATCTTTAAAGCTCTCTAACATTCCAGCACCAAGTGATGGCTATATAACTCAGGGAGATGCTAATCCCGTCCCGGATCAGCTTGCGGGAGTAATGCCCGTTAAGAAAGAATGGATTGTGGGTGTTGCCGTCTTTAAAATCCCCTACATCGGATATGTAAGAGTCCTAATCAGCAAGATTTTCTTAATTTAGCATCAACAACCACGTGATAAACGTTAGGGGCGTAGTTCTTAACCCTTCTAAATCCAATTATCTCAACGGAAGCCCCCAGCTTTTCGGCGTAGTGCTTTATCCTTCTGATTGGTCTATCGATTACCTTTACGGGAGTTGATTCGTGATAGTGAATAATGCCCTCATCTCTTATAGCTTTTATAGCTGTGGGAATGAAATCCTCCGCGAATAGGTGTCCCATTATCACACGATCTGCAAAATCCTCTGGAGTTACATGCATCGAATCTCCTAATATCGGGATGATATTTTTTACGTTGTTGAGCTTAATGTTTTCAAGAAGGTATGTGTAGGCGTCCCAGTTAATTTCGATTGAGTAGATTCTCTTCGCCTTCGAATGTTTCGCAACGGGTATTGAGAAGTATCCGATTCCCGCAAACATGTCCAAAACAATCTCCCCATCCTCCACAAGCTTTGCAACCCTCATTTTTTCAAACTGATTTCCCAAACTGAACATAACTTTCGTTACGTCAAGCTTGAATTTGCAGTTGTTTTCGGTGTGGATTGTCTCGCTCCCCTCTCCGATAAGTAACTCCATCTCAGGTTTTCTCAGCATTCCCCTTTTCCCTCTATCTAGCCAAACCGCTCTCACTTTATAATTTCTAAAAATTTCTTCGGCGATCTTGTATTTGAATTCCATGAGCTCCTCTGGAAGCTTAAGTATCGCCAGACCCCCAATTCTCTTAAAATCTGCATACTTTGGATAAAATCCCGCAATTTTTTCAACTATTTCTTTGAAACTCTTCTTTTCTTTAAATACAGGATTTTTATCCTCTATAACTTCAACATCGAACTTATCCTCAAATCCGTCTTTTATCGGAATGATAACGTAGTTCCCTTCGGCTCTGATTTTTCTGCTTTTATCCTTTGCTCCAATTTTTTCAGCGAATTTTCTTACTTCCTCTGCTCTCGATTTGGGCACTTTTAAGGCTTTCATAATATTAGACTCGGATGGACAGCTAAAACTCTATCTCCGTATCTGACGAGATATACTTTATCCCCCACCGAGAATTCCATTTCTGGTTTTTCAATCGTTATGACTTTATAGCTCTCGGGATCGATCACTTCAAGGGCGTTTTCGTCTAAATTCACTACGTAGCTTTCTGAGATGTTCTCTCTCCTTGCAACGAGCTTCGGATTCTTTAGATTGATAGTCTTACCGTTTTTGATTGAGAGAGCCTTTTTCTTCTCAACGTTTGAAACAACTGCGATAACGCTGTTGTCCTCGACAACATCCCCCTTCAGGTATTCTGGGAATTTTATCAGATAAGTGAATCTGTAAAAATCTCTTCCGTCCTCCCTTCCAGCTATCTTCTTGCTCTCTTTAATCTCAGCCCCAAAACTCTTTGCAATACTTCTTGAGATTTTTTCTCCCATCTTTTTGTCTCCGAGATAGATATCTAAACCCTCCCGTTTCGTTTCGATTTTAGTCACAAACGCTTTTGGATTGTCCGATTCTTTCTTCAGCAAGCTTTCCATCATATCGATTACCAGCTCGATTTCTTCTTCCCTAATTTTCCTTTTGTCTGCTCTTATTTGGATTATTGACTCGTAGTATCCTCCAGATTGACGACTGCACTTCTCACAAGCGATTCTTCTTATCCGTATTTTTGTCTCCTTTTCAAGTTCAAGAGCATGTCCCCTAAGATCCCCCCGTAACTTTACGAGGCACCTGTCTTCACTTACCTTAAATTCAAAGTCTCTTAGCTCAAACTCTTCGTGAAATAGGGCTTTCCTGAAAAACTGACGGCTCAGAGCATCATAGAAGTCAACGCTCCTCCATCTATCGAGTCTGAAACTACCGCAAACCGAACATTCGGTCAACTCGATAACATTCGGTATCTTGACAATTTCTATCCTTTTCGAGAGACATTCACCACATACGCTGTATTCGGTCTCTCTACCACACATCGCACATTTCATCGCAAATATCTCAAACGAGAGAAGAATATATATCATTTTTGATCGAAGCGGGCTAAACTTTTTAAATCAACCTGAACGTAAAACTTTAAAACCTCTCCCCATGATATGGGAGATCCGATGAATGATGACCTAAAGGAAGGAGGTGTTAAGAATGGTGTATGTCAGGTTTGAGGTTCCTGAAGAATTACAAAAGGAGGCATTGGTGTTATTGCAGAAAGCGAGGGAGACAGGAAAGATAAAAAAGGGAACAAACGAAACGACGAAATCCGTAGAGAGGGGGCTGGCCAAACTCGTATACATCGCAATGGATGTTGATCCCCCAGAAATAGTAGCTCATCTTCCCCTACTCTGTGAGGAGAAAAACATCCCATACATATACGTGAAAAGCAAGGAAGAGCTTGGTAAAGCTGCCGGAATAGAGGTGGCATGTGCTTCCGCCGCAATACTAAATGAGGGTGAGGCTAAGAAAGAACTCGAAAGTGTGGTAGCAAAACTTAGTGGTTTGAAAAAGTAATGGGGTGGTGTCATGGCTGAAGAGGAAGATATTCAGCCCGCAGAGGTTGTTGAAATTGTTGGAAGAACCGGAATGCACGGTGAAGCCACTCAGGTCAAGGTTAGGATCCTTGGTGGTGAAAATAAAGGCAGAATAATTACGAGGAACGTTTTCGGTCCCGTTAGGGTGGGAGATATCTTGATGATAAAGGAGACGGCAAGAGAGGCTAAAAAGCTCACCGTGAGGTGAAATAATGCCGTTGGAGAGAAAGATATGCTCCTTCTGTGGCGAAGAGATCGAACCCGGGACAGGGAAGATGTTTGTCAGAAAAGATGGTAGAATACTTTATTTCTGTTCGGGAAAATGCGAGAAAAACATGATAAAGCTCAAGAGAAATCCGAGAAAACTAAAATGGACTAAATTTTACGCAAGGAGGTAAAGTATGGAAAAGACTTTTGTCATGATCAAACCAGATGGCGTTCAGAGGGGACTTATCGGGGAGATAATCTCAAGGATTGAAAGAAAGGGACTAAAAATAGTCGCAATGAAAATGCTCCAGATTTCTCAGGAACTCGCCCAAAGGCATTACGCTGAACATCAGGGTAAGCCCTTCTTTGATTCACTTATCACCTACATAACATCGGGGCCGGTGGTGGCGATGGTCGTAGAGGGAAAAGAAGCTGTAAAAGTTGTGAGATCTCTTGTAGGTAAAACAAACCCAATCGAGGCATCGCCGGGAACTATACGCGGTGATTACGCAATGGATGTTGGTAGAAACGTAATTCACGCCTCCGATTCTATAGAATCCGCAAATAGAGAGATCTCTCTGTTTTTTGACGAAAATGAGATTATAGAATACAAGAAATTTGATGAAGATTGGGTTTACGAGAAATGACCGAAAAAAAACTCAGAACACCAATCGTTGCAGTCTTAGGACATGTTGATCACGGAAAGTGTTTAGCACCTGAGGAGAGTGTAATCCATCCAGAGCTTGGAGTAGCGTCATTGAGAGACTTATTTAACTCCGCTGATAGCTTGATCTACAAAGAAAATGGGTGTGAAGTTAGAGTGATTAATACGGATGTTCAGGGATTAAGTGGGGACGCAAAAAGCGATTTGCTTAAAGCTCAGTTCGTCTGGAGACTCAAGCATAAGGGAAAAATGCTTAGAGTTAAGCTCAAAAACTGGCACGCTATCACAGTCACGCCTGAGCATCCGTTTTTAACTAACTTCGGCTGGAAGAAAGCTTGTGAGCTTAAGGCTGGTGATTTCGTAGCAATTCCCAAGAAGACCTTCGGAAACGAAAGCTTCGAGAGATTTTTGAGCTACGTTTATTCAAAGTTCGGCGAAGATGCTATATTCAAGATCGATGAAAGTATGCTAAAAGTCGTTAGACTTCCCTCTCAAAAGAAATATAAGGTCAGAAGAAATACCCTCAGAGTCGAGGATATCAAGGAATTTGACCTCTTCGATCACATAAGAGAATTTACCTTCTGTTCAAGGAAACAACGCTGTGGAAAGCCGAGTTATTATCTAAGATTTCCTAAAACATACGAGGAGTGGAAAGCCGTATTCTACTTGGCTGGAGTATTGTTTGGGGACGGTAGCGTTTCGAAGATTGCAAACAACGATGAAGAAGTTTTTGAAAGGATCAAACGCATCGAATCTTTAGGTGTGGAAGTCGTAAGAATTAAGGGACATACTTTTCATGAGATTGAATTTAGGGAAGCTAAAAAAACTCTTTTCAGATTTATCAGGCTGATATTTGATTATCCAAAAAGAAGAAAGTCGCATACGATCAGAATTCCTCAAGTGCTGTTTATAGCACCAAAGGGACTTGTAGCTGAGTTCATCAGAGGTTACTTCGATACCGATGCCTCAGTAAACGAACATTCGGTTAGGATAGAAGTTTTAAGTGCATCTCACGAATTTATCACAAAACTGTCTTTAGTTTTGCTGAGATTCGGTATTCTACCTAAGATATACGAGCTTAATAAGAGATACAACGGTAAAAAGCGTAGATATACCTTGCTCGTAATCTCCGGCAAGAGAAATCTTGAGAACTACGCCAAATTTATTGGATTTTCTGTTAGGTATAAATCCGAATCCCTAAAAAGGATTGTCGAAAGGAGCAAGAAAAGCGAGCTCTATCCGTTGCAGGCTGAGCTTAGAAGACTGAGGATTCTATTTGGATTCACGAAGAGTGAATTGAATAAACAAATACCCTTCTACGCTAAATACGAGAGATTTCAAACGCCCAGCTACGAAATCATTAAAAAATTCTTGGAAATTCTATCAAAGGGTTGTAAAAACTTAGACAGGAAGATTGCAGTCTTAGAAGGTAGGATTAAGGATACCAATTACATCAAAGCATTCAAGGTTGACGGTCTACTCGACGATAGGGGGAATCTAACCGATTTGGGTAGAGAAGCTCTCAAAATCTGGAGGAACGGAGAATTCGGCGAGAAGGATATAGGATATACCAAAAACCTAATCGAGAACGTTGCATTTGTTAAGGTCGAAAGTGTCGAGGAAGTAGAATACAACGGCTACGTCTATGATCTAACTACGCCTACGCATAACTTCATAGCGAACGGTATCGTCGTTCACAATACAACTCTACTTGACAAAATCAGAAAATCAAGAGTTACGGCTAAGGAAGCCGGGGGGATTACGCAGCATATCGGAGCAACGGAGATTCCCCTAAGCGTTATAAAGGAGATCTGTAAAGATATTTGGAACGTTAAAATTACGATTCCCGGTCTTCTGTTCATCGACACCCCCGGTCACAAAGCATTCACAAATCTTAGAAGGAGAGGCGGTGCCTTAGCCGATTTGGCGATTTTGATAATAGATATCAATGAGGGCTTTAAACCTCAAACTGAAGAAGCTCTTATGATCCTAAAGACGTTCAGAACACCATTTGTCGTTGCAGCAAACAAAATAGACAGAATTCCGGGATGGGAGAGCCATCCAGATACGCCATTTATGAAAAGCTATGCTATGCAAGAGGAGGTTGCGAAGAAAAGGCTCGATAACAAGATTTACGAACTTATTGGTGAGCTATACACGAGAGGTTTTTCTGCTGATAGATTTGACAGAATACGAGACTTTACACGGACGGTTGCCATCATACCCATCTCCGCTTTAACTGGAGAGGGAATCCCGGAACTCCTTCTTATTCTCGTGGGATTAGCTCAAAGATATTTGGAAAAAACCCTTAGACTGCACGTAGAAGGAAAGGCTAAGGGAACAGTTTTAGAGGTTAAAGAGGAGAAGGGTCTTGGACTGACTTTCGATGCCATACTTTATGACGGGACGCTTAGAGTGGGGGATAAAATCGCAATCGGGAGCTCCAACGGAGTCATAGTCACCCACGTTAGGGGAATTCTCAGACCTCGTCCGGCAAAGGAGATGAGACTTGAAAGCCGATTCAAAAGCGTCGAAAGCGTCACCGCCGCAGCGGGTATCAAAATTGTTGCCCCCAATATCGAGGGGGTTCTTGCGGGGAGCGAGTTCGAAGTAATTGAAAGCGATGAAGATCTAAAGAAATTTGAAGAAAGAATAAAAAAGGAGTATCAGGAGATCGTAATTGAAACTGATGAGGAGGGCATTGTTCTGAAAGCTGACACTCTCGGATCTTTGGAAGCTTTGATAAACGAGTTCAAAGAGATTGGAATCCCTATAAAGAAAGCGGATGTAGGAGATATAACGAAAAAGGACATTATTGAAGCTTCTGCGAATAGGGATGAATTAAATAAGGTTGTTGTGGGATTTAACGTAAAAACTCTGCCGAATGTTAAAGAGGAAGCCTCAAAATACGGTGTTCGTATCTTTATCGATCAGATAATTTACAGTTTGATAGATAACTTCACTCACTGGAGAGATGAAGAGAAAAGACTTAGAGAAAGGCAAAAGATCGAATCCATAATCATGCCCGCAAAGATTCAGCTTTTAAAGGATTACATATTCAGAAGGAGCAAACCCGCTGTTGTTGGAGTAAAGATTTTAGGAGGAGAACTCAGAAAAGACGTGAAGCTGATAAAGCCGGATGGAACTCCAGCTGGAACTGTAAGAAGCATGCAGAAATCCGGTGAAAATATCTCGGTCGCAAAGGTAGGGGACGAAATAGCAATAGCGATAGATGGTGTCACAATTGGAAGACAGCTTGAAGGAGACGAAATACTTTACGTTGATGTTCCAGAAAGGCACGCCAAAGTTATAGAGAGGGAGCTCTTCGACTCTTTAAGTGAAGAGACGAAAAAGGCATTCAAAGAATTTCTTGAAATTAAGCGAAAGGATAATCCGTTTTGGAGTAGGTAAAGTATATTAATCCAAAGTTAGGAGGTCGAGCATGGAGTTTAAAGTTGTAATATCGGATCCAAAAACGGGTAAGGCTTATCAGAAAGAGATTGGCGGAGCCAATGCAAATAAACTGATCGGAAAGCAGATCGGAGACGTTATCAACGGGACTCTGGTAGAGTTACCTCCAGACTACGAGCTGCAAATAACAGGCGGAAGCGACAAAGACGGGTTCCCAATGAGACCAGACATTCCGGGGGGAGTCAGGAAGAGGATACTGCTCTCCGGTGGCGTCGGATACCGACCAAAGGAAAGGGGGGTAAGGAAGAAGAAAATGGTAAGGGGAAGAGTCATTACGAGAGACATAGTTCAAATAAACATGAAGGTTGTCAAGCACGGGAAAATCCCCCTTGAGGAGTTCTTTAAGAAAGAGTAGCCATGGGATTTTTGGAGGACAAGAAAAGGGCGAGAATTTTTTACAAATACTTTTCTAAGATTTACGATTATGTTAATCCGATTTTCTACTCGAAGGAGATGAGGAAACTCGTAGTGGATATGGCTAAAATCGCAAGGGGCGACCTCGTCCTTGAAGTGGGTTGCGGCACTGGCTTCACAACAGAGGAGATCGTAAATAGAGTCGGTGAGGAAAACGTTTACGCCGTAGATTTAACTCCCGAACAAATGGTAAAAGCCGTCAACAAATTTAAAAACGTTAACTTTGTAAGAGGGGATGCGGAAAACCTCCCCTTTAAGGATAACGTCTTCGACGCCGCTATTTCGGCAGGAAGCATTGAATACTGGCCGAATCCTCAAAAGGGTATTGAAGAGATGGCGAGGGTTACAAAAAGGGGTGGGAGGGTCGTGATTTTAGCACCGAGAAAGCCGGACAATCGGGTAATCAGGAAGTTTGCCGAAAGCATCATGCTTTTTCCGTCAACCCAGCAATGCGTTTTATGGATGGAAAAAGTGGGTCTCAGCGATATAAGATTTGTTGAGACGGGACCCTACAGATTCTGGAGCAAACTCGTTGTTATAATTTCGGGGAAGGTTTCCTAAATTTAAAATAACCCTACGGATAATCAGGTTCATGGACACTGCAAACGATTTTAGGATAAGACTCGCAGAAAAGGCGATAGAGGAATGTGAAAAGTCCTTGGGAAATCTAAAGATCCAAAAAAGAAAAGAACTCGTTAAAAAGATCACACAACTCAAAAGCGAGATTCAAATCCTAAAATACTCCTATATGGATTTTAAAGAGCTTTCCGAATTCGAATCGACGCTTAAGATAAGTAACACTGCAGGAGAAGTTTTAAAAAAGATAGAGAACCATGAGAGGGATTTCCACTATTTAAACTCAAAATACTGGTTTGATTATCTCCAAAATCTTCCCAAACTACTAAAAAGAGGTGAGATCGAAAAAGCTTCCGAAGCTATAAGATACTTTTCCGGAGATGTAGTCTCTTCAAAAAAGCTGAACGATCTCTGGTTGTGCAAGGTTGACTGCGGCTTTGGAATGGATGTAATCACAAATTCTCAGGAGTTAGCGAACAGAAAACGCATTGTCGTGGCGTTTCTTCCACCTAAACAGTTTGGAAACTACATAAGCGAAGGAATGTTCGTCGATGCCGAATTCGGAATAGGGGAGCTAAATCACACCGAGATCCGATCCATAAAAGATAGATTGAAGGAGGTAGAATCCGTAATTCTAAGCCTTCTATGATATATACTCCAAAATTTCTTTTACGTTAACATAGGTTTTGACGAGGTTGGCAATTCTCTTAACTTTCTCTTCCCCCCTCAGCCTTGCTTTCCCGAAGAGTTCTTTAAGTCTGTCCATCGTCGTTAAAGTGTCCTCGCTAACGATTATTACGGGGACTTTTCTTTCCTCCGCTTTCTTTATTATAACCTCCTCGGGTTCTAAATTTCCCGTTAGTATTAGGCATTCGATGTTTTTGCTCTCAAGGGCAACTACAAGGAGATCCGTTCTGTCCCCTCCCGTAATTAGGGCGGCGTTCTTTGTCTCTCTGAAGTATCTTAATGCGGACTGAGGAGACATGGCACCTATTATGAGATGTTCTATTATCACATCTTTATCCGGTTTCACTAAGAACTCACCGTTCAGTTCTTTTTTAATTTCATTCACGAAAACTCCCGCAAGTATCGGATCCTTAGGCAGGACACCCACAACGTCAATTCCGATGTCTTTCAGAACCCTTCCAGCTATAGCCTGAATGTATGTTGTTTTGTATCCCGTGAGCTGGTTTATTATCACCTTTTTCAGTCTTTCTCTGAAAATGTCTTTCGAGTTGATAAGCTTATCAATCACGTAATCGTTAGTGTATTTCGCCACCATCAGAACTTTGAGGTTAAGCATTTCTGCGATATTAAAATCGCTTATTCCGACGGCTCTCCCCGTTTTGTAATCCTGAGATCCCTCAACGAGCATTATTTCCTTGCCTTTGGAAAGCTCCGTGTATTTTTCTATGATGATTTTCTTTAACTCAACCTGATCCGCGTATGATATAAACTCTATGTAGGGACTTGAAAGGACGACAGCCGTAGCATCCGTATCCAATCCCAAATTCTCCGCTGTTGTCTGGGCGTCTTCATCCACAAGTCTCTCGCCCATTTTCACGGTGTTAACGCCAAAGGGTTTGAAATATCCCACTTCGTAACCCATTTCCTGAAATATCTTTCCGAGTCCGACAATTATTGAACTTTTGCCTGAGAACTCCTCTACGGAAGAAACGAGAATTCCCTTCATCTTATCTCCTCCAAGTCTTACGTGAATGTTAAATTTTTTAACCGTTTCCCTAAATCTCTTAGGATGAGAAGTCTAACGGGAAATCCTAAAAAAACTTTGATGAAATTATCCGTCCCCATAATGATTAGCAACCTCGTTTTCACCTTATATAATCTGGCTGATGGGATATGGGTGGCGGGTCTTGGAACTGACGCCTTGTCTGCTGTTGGAATTTTCTTTCCCCTTTTCATAATTCTTTCCGCTCTCTCTATGGGCATAGGTATTGGAGCCACCTCTGCGATATCGAGAAGAATTGGCGCCGAAGATAAGGCGGGTGCCGAAAACACGGCAATGCATGCAATTCTCTTTGGTTTTTTAATCTCATTGGCAACGATCTCAACCTTTTCCTATCTTGGAGTGTTGCTGAAAACTGTTGGTGCTAAAGGAGAAGTTCTTAGGTTATCTCTTCGCTATTCCCGCATTATCCTTTTGTTTTCTCCTCTTATTTTTTTTAGTAACATATTTGTTGGAATTTTGAACGGAGAGGGGAGCACAAAAAGAACAATGTATGCAAACGTCACCGGAGCCTTGCTAAACATGATGCTGGATCCCCTCTTTATCTACGTTCTCGGTTTCGGAATCGCGGGAGCGGCTTACGCAACCTCTCTTTCGTTGATAGTATCTTTCATAATCCTGCTTTACTACTTTATTGGTAAAAGAACGTTTTTAAGACTTGGAGGATTTAAGGCGGATCTTAAAATCACAGCCGACATTCTCAGAGTTGGATTACCCTCTTCCATTTCCATGCTGTTAATGTCCGTTGCCATAATCTTTCTGAACTTAATCATAGTAGAGACCGGAAGTAGTGATGGAATAGCAGTGTTTACGAGTGCATGGCGTATAATTCATTTTGGTTTGATTCCCCTCTTCGGTATTGCCGGAGCTGTAACACCTATAATTGGAGCATCATACGGTGCTAAGAATGCTGAAAATTTGAAAACAGCTTATCTACATGCGATAGTAACCTCTGACGATTGCTGTATTTGCACCTCAGTTGGCGAGAGTATTCACGTATACCGAAGCCTCTTCGAACATATATGATGATTTAATTATAGCTCTTCGATTTTTGTCCGTTATTCTACCCTTCATTCCTCTAAGTTTTATGACAATTGCGACGTTTCAAGGTCTCGGAAAAGGAGAGAGGTCTCTTGCGATAACTTTAATGAGAACAATTATTTTCCAGTTAAGTTTCGCATACCTCTTCGCCGCAAAATTTGGATTTCTTGGAGTTTTATTGGGTGTTGTTTTGGGGAACATTGCATCTTCTTTGATTGCATTTATCTGGGGACTGTCAACTATTAAGGTTTTGAGACTGCGATATAACGCAGAGATTCATCAATTTAACAACCCTAACATTTTTAGAATGATTAATTTAAAAAATGAAAAACATCTATCTTCGTTTTTTCTTTATAACCTCCTCAAGTCTTTTTCCGAGCGGTTCCTCATGGGTGTATGGACAGGTTAGATAGTGTTCAACCGCCTTAGCGAGGGCGTCTTTTGTTGTCATTTCACCAGTCTTCCTTTTTAATTCCTCAAGGACATCTTCGGGTAATACCGTTTGAGCGTGGACTATCTTTGCCAATTCGAATCACCTCATTATAATTATTTTGAAAGGTATATTTAAAGTTTTTGGATTCTTAGATCAGTATCCAACGATGCGAGGATGATGTAAATGACAATCGGAATTAGCTGAATGATTAAATAGGTTTTCGCATTTAAGTATAGGCTTCATCCACCACGCTTACATTTAAATGCGTGCTTCATCAACGAATATTCATTCTAAAGACTCTGAAATCCTCTCGAAAATTTCGTTAAACACCTCGTCATTAAAGAGCTTCTTGTATTTTTTAGATATTTCCCTAAGCTCGCTAATTGAGAGAATCCTCAGATTAGAGTTTAGGTAATTCAGAAATTGTGTTACATTGGAAGGTCGGTCTCTGAAGACGCTTCTCTCAAAATCTATGAAGACAACTCTATCTGCCTTTATTATGTGCTTGTATGGATTCACCATCTCCTCTTTTTGAATCCCAAGAAGATCGAGAGTCCTACAAATTTTTAAAGCTTCCAATATTGTTTCCCTGTCATTTAGCAGATCCTTTATATAAACTCCTTTAACAAATTCCATCTCTATTTCTAGCCTCTTTGGATTTACGGAGTACAGTCGGGGGACGAACTTAAAAGGCTGTAAAATCGTTAATATCTGACTTTCCTTAAAGAAATTGTATCTTAGCTCAGGTTTGAACCTCTTTACAATCCTATCCCCCTTCAAAATTATCTCCGAGTGTTTTCCTTTCATGGTTCGATTCCGTTATCTGTTATTCTAAACATGCAATACAATCCTTCGGGCTTTGATCTGTGCTTGATCAATCTTGCTATTCTTTCTGTCCCAGATTTCTCTAAGGATAGTATTGTTTTTGACAGGTGATCTAAGCTCGGACCTCCAATCGGCTTTACAGTCCCGTTGCTTACGTCAACGAACATCTGATTTGTAAAAACAACCGCTAAGTCATTTTTCCTCGCAAGCCCTAAAAGATATGTGAGCTGTGAGGTCAGTTCGCGCTTCATTTTTATCTGTTTTCTCTCATCCTCAAGCTCGCTACGATAGAGTGCCGTGAGAGAGTCTATTACTATCAGCTTTAAGTTATTTAGAATTTTTGACACTTCTCGGACGGCAACGCTCTGCTGTCTGAAATCAAAAACCTCATATATGTAAACGTTCTTCAGAAGCTCTTTCTCTTTAAAAATCTGATCGATTCTCTCCGCTGACAATCCCTCGGTATCGATGTAGGCTACTTTAAACTTCTTGGCAGTCGTATATGACAGCATTAAGCATAGTGAGGTTTTACCCGTGCCACTTTCCCCATAAATCTGGGTTATACTTCCAGTTTCGATACCACCTGAAAGCAGATCGTCAATGCACTTACTTCCCGTTGGTAATTTCATCCAATTCCCTCTCTATCTTTCTTACGATCTCTCTCACGCTGATTCCAGTTTCATCGGCAATCCTCACAACGTCATCAAACTCTGGCTTTATATTGTAATCTGAAATTTTCACCCTGACAGTGTAGCTTTTACCACCTATGGATATATTAACGTGTTCCATCTTCCTTCTCGCCTTAATCCTGTGATAGACCGGATATAACCTAACACCGATGCTTGTTGTATGTTTGAGGATTTCCTCCGCAACGATCTCACTCCCTCCGTAATCTGTTATGACCTTTAAGATATAGCAGGGTCTTCCCTTCTTTCCCATAGCCTGAATCAGATTTATATCGTAGCATTTTTCTGCAATCTTTTGAAGAGCGTAGCTCAAATGTTCCCCGCTCATATCATCTATTGTCGTTTCCAAAACGATAATTCCATCGGAATCTTGGGAGACACCGAGAATTAGCCTCAAAACATTTGGTATCTCAAGATCCAACTTTCCCGCACCGTAGCTGATCTCTTCAACCTCAAACGTGAAGTGGGGTTTTCCTTCTGAAAAATGGGAGAGAATAGCGGCTCCGGTTGGTGTTAGGAGCTCACATTCACCATCAAATGCTATCTCAACTCTGCTATCCTTCAAAACCTCGAGGGTTGCAGGTGCGGGAATCGGATACTTTCCATGATCCATATCAACGAATCCGCTACCCACTCTTATCGGAGTTGTGAATATCCGGTATCCTCGATCTTTCAGTCTTAAAATTCCCGTAGTTGCCGATACGATGTCGAATATGGCATCATCACTACCGAGTTCGTGAAAAACCGCTTCACCATAGTCCCTCCCGTGAACAATCCCCTCCGCCTTTGCAAGACGTTCGAAAATCTTTAAAGATTCCCTCTTCACGTTGTTATCTATTTTCGAATCTCTTATCAGATCCACGATTTCTTTGAATCTCCTTGGGTTGCTTCTCTCTTTTACATCAAGATATTTGGCGGAAATTCCCCTTTTATTTACCCTTTTTATCTTGAAGTCGACGTCCAGCTTTAATTTTTTGATTACATCCTCAAGATCCTGTTCGGACAGCGTGATTCCAACCATCGAGCCAACGATCATGTTTCCCGATGCCCCGCTGAAGGCATCGAATATTGCGACTCGCATCCCATCACCGCAATACTTTTTATATGGTGGGTAATTGTAATAGTATGGAAGTGATAAATTTAAAGGTTAATCAAGCTTACCCAAGTGACTCGGGTAGGGGTATCGCAAGGTTAGATCCCGAAACAATGTTCAAGCTGAATATCTCACCCGGAGATATTATCGAGATCGAGGGCAGACGGAAGACAGTCGCAAAAGTCTGGAGAGCTCCAAAGAGAGACTGGGGCAAGGGAATAATCAGAATAGACAGATTTATCCGAGAAAACGCCGGTGTGAACATTGGAGATACAGTGAAAGTCAGAAAAGCCGAACACAAGGTTGCGAGACAGGTTATATTTGCACCCCTAAAAAAACTCGATTTCAGAGTATACGGGGGTGATTTTGAAAATTACCTTAAACATCAGTTTCTAAAAAGACCCGTCATCGAAGGGGACATCATCCCCGTCATCAGCACCTCCATAATCGGTTTCGGTAGATATCCCCAACAGCCCATACTTCTCGCAGTCGTGAAAACGGATCCAAAGGGTCCCGTTATCATTGATGAGATAACTCGGATAATTTTCAGAGAGAAGCCAGTTAAGGGATTCGAAAGATTTGGAAAAGCTGGCATTACCTATGAGGATATAGGCGGTCTTAAAAAGGAACTTCAGAAAGTTAGAGAGGTCATTGAACTTCCCCTGAAGTATCCAGAGCTTTTCCAGAAGCTCGGAATAGATCCTCCGAAGGGTGTTCTGCTCTACGGACCCCCCGGGACCGGTAAAACTCTTATCGCAAAAGCTGTTGCGAACGAAATAGGGGCAAGCTTCTTTACAATCAACGGTCCGGAAATAATGAGCAAGTTCTACGGCGAGTCAGAACAGAGACTCAGGGAGATATTTGAAGAAGCTAAGGAGAACGCCCCATCCATCATCTTCATTGATGAAATTGATTCAATAGCTCCAAAAAGAGAAGAAGTTACGGGTGAAGTCGAAAGGAGGGTTGTCGCCCAGCTTCTGACACTAATGGACGGTCTTGAGGAAAGGGGACAGGTTATAGTGATAGGGGCGACAAACAGAATCGAAGCCGTCGACCCAGCCCTAAGGAGACCGGGAAGATTTGACAGGGAAATAGAAATAGGCGTCCCAGACAGGGAGGGAAGATACGAAATCCTCCAGATACATACGAGGAACATGCCCTTAGAGCCGGACTATTCTCTTGAATTTATTCTTCCAGCCCTTGAGAGTCTTAGGGAAACTCTAAGAGAAAACGGAGATGATAGATACAGAGATATCGATTTCTTTATTGAAGAAGTTAAGGATCTCGAAAAGAAAGAAGAGATAAAAAAGGCTATTGAGAGCTGGATGCCCGAAGATCTGAAAGAGGAGCTTGACAGGGAAGTAATAAAAGCTATGCTGAGATACATCGCCGATCAAACGCACGGATTTGTTGGAGCCGATATAGAAGCCCTTTGCAAAGAGGCGGCGATGAAAGCTCTCCGAAGGATCATACCCGAGATCGATTTCAACGAGGATGAATTACCTCCAGAGATTCTTGAATCCCTTAAAGTTACAATGGACGACTTTAAAGAATCTTTGAAAGAAATAGAACCATCAGCGATGAGAGAAGTTCTTGTGGAAGTTCCCAACGTAAGATGGGAGGACGTCGGAGGTCTCGAGGACGTGAAGAGGGAGATAATCGAAGCTGTCGAATGGCCCCTGAAGTATCCAGAGAAGTTCAGGAAATTCGGAATAAAACCTCCCAAAGGTGTTCTGCTCTACGGACCCCCCGGGACCGGTAAGACCCTGATCGCAAAAGCCGTGGCAAACGAGAGTGAAGCAAACTTCATAAGTGTTAAGGGAAGTGAGCTTCTTAGCAAATGGCTCGGCGAAAGTGAAAAGGCTGTCAGAAAGATATTCAGAAAAGCGAGACAAGTAGCTCCCTGTATAATCTTCTTCGATGAAATAGATGCTATCGCCCAGATGCGTGGGATTGACGAAGGAACAAGGGCGGTTGAGCGAGTGGTTAACCAGCTTTTGACAGAAATGGACGGCTTAGAGGAGCTTGATGGTGTAATCGTTATGGGGGCAACAAACCGTCCAGACATTCTCGATCCCGCCTTGCTGAGACCGGGAAGGTTCGATCGTCTCGTCTACGTCAGACCTCCGGACAAAGAGAGCAGATACGCAATCTTCAAGATTCACACGAGAGAGATGCCCTTAGCCGACGATGTAGATTTGGAGGAGCTTGCGGCAATAACCGATGGCTATGTGGGTGCGGATATCGAAGCAATTTGCAGAGAAGCAGTAATGTTGGCTCTGAGGGAAAACATGAACGCTGAAAAGGTTGAGATGAGGCACTTCCTTGAAGCCATACGCAAGATAAAGCCGAGTGTAACTGAAAGCCTGATTTCATTCTACGAGAGATTTGAAGAAAGAGCAAAGGAAATAAAGAAGAGAGAAAAAGCTCTGTTGGGTTACGGTTAGCGAAAATTTTATTACTTTGTCCTCTCCAAATTTTTTGGTGGTAGGATGATACTAGCAAAGCAATTACTTAATAAGACGGTTCTCCTTTCAGATGGGACAGTTGTCGGAACTATTCACTCCATAACGTTCGACTACCGGACTGGAACCCTCGTCAATTTGATAGTTAGGCCGAAAAATAACATACGTGGATTGAAGGAGGAAAACGGATATTACGTCATTCCTTTTGAGAGCGTCAGATCTGCAAGTGATTACGTCGTAATCGATTTAAGGAGGCTTTAATGAGAGGATACTTGTTCCCTCCGTTAATCCTTCCCCTTTTCCTTCTATTTATTTTTCTTCCATTCTTTCTTTTGATTTTCGTAATTGGGGCTTCAGAAGCTCTCTCCATAGCTTTCGAAATGCCAAGGGAGGAAGCACTTCTTCTCTTTATGATGATTGCGGTGGGCTCCTTAATCAACATACCGATAACTGAAAGGGAGGGGAGAGTCGTCGAAAAGAGATACTACAGCTTTTTTGGATTTGTTTACCGAAAAATCGAAAGAGAAAAAATCATTATAGCTGTTAATGTTGGAGGTTGCTTGATCCCTACCCTCCTTTCGTTAAAACTCCTGTTCAGCCTACCAATAGAGGCCTTTCTCCTTTCATTCCTTCTTACAACCCTTGTGACTTTTGTGTCGGCGAGACCAGTCCCTAACGTAGGAATCACCGTTCCCATGTTTATCCCACCGCTCGTAGCCGCCTTTTCAGCATTTATTTCAGCGGAAATCTTTAGATTGAATTCCCTGATTATCCCGAAGCTCGCATTCTCCTCAGGAGTTTTGGGTTCGCTTTTTGGTGCCGATATCCTTCACTTAAAGGATATAGGAAAGGTAGGTGCCGGAATCGTCAGCATCGGCGGTGCCGGAACGTTTGACGGCATATTCCTAACGGGAATATTTTCAGTAATTTTCGCGATTTATTTGCTTTGAACTCTCACAACAGCTTTAACATTGCTTCTCTCCTCAAATTCAGCTGTAATCTCAATCCATTCCGGATTTAAAACGTTTGAAAGATCTTGGAAGATTTTGCAGACGACAGCCTCGTGATGCATCCTCTTTCCCTTGAAGCTCTTGAAATAACGATCGAGGGATTCGTATTCCAACAGCCTATCTTTGGGTTTGTATCTGATCTTTATCACTCCTCGATCCTCCAGTCCCGTGACGGGACAGATGCACTTGAACTTCGTGTAAACGAATTCAGACACGTGATCGCAGTAAACGTTTGGAATCGTTCTGATTTCGGACTTTAGCTTCCTTAGGATTGAGATTAGCTCTTTTTCATTTTTAGCGATTGCTGTTGCGAAGTATAATGGCCAAGGGGATCTGAGCTTTTCAGGGCAGAACGCGATCACGGGTTTTCCCTTCATCGAGGATATCACGATTTCAGCCATTGCCCCGAAACTCGGATGCTTCGCGATCAAAATCAAAACATCGGCTTTATCACAGAGTTCCAAATCCCTTTTAACAATTTTGGCACTCAGCTCCCTTTTATCCCTGAAGTCTTCAACGTCGCTGTAGTCGTATTCAAACTGGTCGAGGATTTCGAAACCCTCTTTTCTCAGCACATTCTGAAGTTTCTTTATCTCTTCTTTGTGCCCGTAGCCAATTGAACCACAGATAAATACTTTCATAAAATCACTCCAAAAGGACTCTTATTATCGCAAGGGTCGATTCTCTTGCAATTTCGGGGACACTACCCCCACCCAAAACCACAACTAATTTCTCTTCGCAAATCTCCTCGGCTAATCCCTTCAGAATCTCGGCTATTTTCATGTAATCTCTTACAGTTAATCCGATATCTCCGTAGTCCCCGATATGAGTATCGTGACCGAAATACCAAAACAGCAGAGAGGGAGAAAAATCCCGTGCGATTTCGCAGAAATCCTGAACTGCTTGGATATAATCGTGATTGTAATAGCTAACATCTACTTTCAGCTTGTCAGGGCTCTCGTAATCCATTGGACATATGCAGTAGTGTAGCGTGTTCTTGTCGTTTTGGACGAGTTCTCTTGTTCCATCACCGTGATGGGCGTCCGTATCGATTATCGCCACCTTTACGTTACCGTGCTTGTTTCTGAGATTTGTTATCGCTAAAACAACATCGTTAAAGCAGCAATATCCCCAGAAGTAATCCCTGCCAGCGTGGTGGCCACCGGCACCGATGTAGCAGAAGGCATTCCTCAATTCCCCTTCGTAAACCATTTCGGTTGCCTTGACGACACCTCCAGCCGAGTGCCATGCTGTGCTACAGAGTGGATCGTTCCGAACACCTTCCAAGTGTCTCCTTGTATGGACTTGTAAGATCAACGACTCGTCAACCTTCGGACACTCTATGAGTTTGAAGTTCTCCCTTCCCTCGAATTCCCTAAAGGCTTCCGGGAAATCCCTCAATCTCGTTCCGATCGTGAGATAGCTTCTTCTGCTGAAGCTTATGTGGTAGAAAACGCCCGTCGGAAGCATAAAAAATTTTTAATAATCGATTATAAAACTATTACTTGCTAAAGTCTTGTTTACTCAGAGCTCTTTTGATTTTGTTTTCATCAACACGCACTCCAAAACGAATGGCATGATTATTGATAACATTTTTAGGTGGCACTCCATTTGGTAGTCGCTTTATTTCTATTATTTTAAGCCAATATTCGCTGGGTTCATGCTTTTGGCCAGCAAAGGGTGATGTCCTCGGCCAAACTCCATGTAGGCACTGGTATCTCCAGAAAGGAACATACTCTTGCTCATTAGAGTCATTCAACAACTCATTACGTGTGAGAATTCTTTCTATTTTAACCCTGTAACTTATCTTCCCTCTAAGATTTGATGGTGCATCTGGAACATCTCTTCCAATGTATATGTATCCGATTGTCGGTAAACTGAGTTTTGGAGGCTTCCAGTTTGCATCAAAATAGATAGCTCCGTATTCTTCAATATACCCAATGTGAGGAGTAATCATAGCCTCACATTCGTGCATTCTGGTTAAGGGAGGGTCTCTTACATGATTATTCCATGCCAAAGGAAAAACTAACGCAGGCATACAGTTCACCTTATTCAGATTAATTGAAATAAAATATCAAAGGACAAGACTTTCGATGCGGTGGGAGTTATTTCCAACTCCCAGTAGGGAGGTTCACGTTTTCTTCTTCCTACTCTACGCCTTCTTGGGAAGTAATCTATGATGATAATACCTCTCCTGACGAGTGTGGACAGAACTTCATCCAAATCTTTTCCATACAATTCTTTGTAATCTGTTTTTACATCTTCTTCCTCGTAAACTGCGATCCACTTCATAGTGCTACCCATCCATTTTAGAAAATCTTTGAACCAGTCGACTTTAATCAACTTCATAAAATTCTCCCTGACAAAGTCTTCTCGATTCTTCGCTATATCTTCTAATACTAAACGTGCATAAGATGGGATTACATACCACCAGTGGCTATAAGCTCTTGTATCACAGTAGTCCTTATATAAGGCTCCGATCTTTACCAGTTCGCTTAATATATCCCCCTCGAAATCAGGATGTAGCATTTTAAATGTTCTCACAAATCCATCTGGAACTATTCTGTGACTGTATTGTGAAAGTAACCAGACAGCATCCTTTATATAATCATTTGTATGTGACAGCTCTTTAAGCAATTTTTCCTCGAATAGACTATATACCCCCATCTCATCGAAAATGTAAGCTATAGACTCCCTAACTTCGATATTTCCAATCTTATCGTAGGGTTTTTCGATTCCGTGGTTTCTCAGCTCATCTAAAACTTCTTGAGCTCTATCAATGGCATCTTCATTTTTATACATCATTTTGATGTTATCCAAAATGTAGCTTCTATCTAAAAGCTCTACAAATAGATCCAGTGTTCTCAGTTTAATCTCCTCCCCATACTTCAGATATTTCTCTACGAGTTCGTCAATAACAGTTGGCTGTTTGAATTGAGCTAATTTTGTTCTTATACAGTTTCTAATTACTTCAGCCCAATTGATGTCCCTATGTCTGTCCATTTCGGTCTTCAACTTATCAGATATACGAACTGTTATACTTGCCATACAAGCAATTATTGTTTGAAATGTTATTTAAATTTTTCAAATTTAAGAAAGTTGGACTATTGTAGAACCACTATAAAAGTCAAAAAAGTAATAAAAGTTACTAAAAAACTAAGAGTGATTTTTCAGACTTTTCTTGGATCGGTTATTTCACCGTATATTGCGGTGGCGGCTGCCGTTGCTGGGGAGCAGAGATATATCTTTCCCTCAGGACTTCCCTGCCTACCTATAAAGTTTCTGTTAGATGTGGAAACACTAACTTCCCCGGAAGCTATTAAGCCAAAGCTTCCACCCATGCATGGGCCACAGCATGGGAATTCTACGAGGGCACCGGCTTCAACAAATATCTCGATCAATCCATCTTTTAAAGCTTTCATGTATTCGCTCCTTGAAGCTGGGATGACTATGAGTCGCGTTCCCTTTGCGACCTTCTCTCCTTTCAGAATCTCAGCTGCAATCTTAAGATCTTCGTATCTGCCATTCGTGCACGATCCTATGAAGACCTGATCCGCTTTTACTCCTTCAACTTCGCTTACATTAACGACGTTGTCCACCTTATGGGGAACGGCAACCTGAGGTTCCAAATTGCTTACATCAATCTCTAAAATCCCCGAATAGTCAGCATCCTCATCGCTCTTAATTTTCTCAAAATCATTCACACCGATAGCTGATAGATATCTTTCAGTCTCTTTGTCCGGTTCGATTATCCCAGCCTTCGCACCCATTTCTATCGCCATATTCGTCATTGTGAATCTTTGGGACATTTCCATCTTTCTCACGGTATCTCCGCAAAATTCTGCAGTCTTGTAGTTGGCACCGTCAGCTCCCACTTTTCCGATAATTTTTAAGATGATGTCTTTGCTGTAAACTCTTCTCGGAAGTTTCCCGTTTATCTCAAACCTTATCGTTTCGGGAACTTTAAACCACAACTTTCCCAAGGCAAATACAAATCCCATATCTGTAGATCCTATTCCCGTGGAGAACGCCCCCAAAGCTCCATACATGCACGTGTGGCTATCCGCACCCACCACGAGCATTCCCGGTAGGACGTGCCCCTTCTCTACCATAATCTGGTGGGCAATTCCTTCATAAACATCGTAGAATATAATCCCCTGCTCTTTGGCAAATTTCCTCAGCATTTTATGGTTTTCGGCGGCATTAATGCTGTCGGCTGGAACCTGATGATCAAAAGCCATCACGATCTTAGAGGGATCACATACCTTCCCGTTTTCACCTGTAATCTCTTGAAAAGCTTTTATCGCTAAGGGTGCCGTAATATCGTGAACCATTGCTCTGTCTATGTTCGCTAACACGAATTCTCCAGCCCTAACTTCCTTTCCAGCAGCTCTTGAGAATATCTTCTCGGTTATAGTTTTACCCATGAGCTGTAGTGATGCGAGCTACTTTTAATCTTGTCGGCTTCTTAATGTAAATGCAATTGCGAGAGCCCCTGAAATTATATTCGATATGTAGGTAATAGTTCTCCAGACTGCAACCACTGATGCCAAGTTCCCCCTAACAAACTGAGAGTATAGGTAGAAAAAGCTGCCTTCGGCGATTCCGCTGCTGCCCGGTGTCAGCGGCACCAATGAAATCACAACTATTATTGCCTGAGATGTAAGGGAAAGAAGGAAGTGAGGCTCCGAGCCAAAAGCCATTAAAACGAAGGACGGAATGAGGAACTCAGGAATCCATATTAGTGCTGTCAGAATGAAGAGGGCTGATATTTTCTTTTTGGAATCTTTAAGTAGATCAACTAAGGCTTCTCTGAAGTTCCAAACCTCTCTTTCGATTCTTTTATAGATCCTTTCGTTTAGTCTCTTTTTTAAAAAGGATAGCAATCTCTGAACTCGATCAGGATATTTGAAAAGCTCGTAAAGAGAGAAAATAAAGACGATCAAAATCGTCAAAAAGATTCCACCCACTTTAAAACCAAGTCTTAAGGAGAAATCCGTTATTAGCAGAAGTGTGGTTAAAAACACAACGAAAAATATTGAATCAACAAGTCTTTCGATTAAAACGACTGCTGTTGCTCTTCCAGTCCTTATCCCGTTTTTCGAGAGATAAAGAATGCGAACGGGCTCACCTCCCGCAGAAGAGGGTGTAACCGCTGCAAAGAAGTTGCTTATCAATGTGATTAAGAAGGCCGCTTTAAACTTTAGATCACCTCCGAGCATATTCGATATAAGCATCAGTCTTAATGCCCAGAAAATCCAAAAAAGAGAATGAAGAAGTATGGAGATGATGATATATTCCGTCTTAGCCTCAAAAATTGTTGTTATCTCCCGCCCGCTGATTTTGAATATCGCCAAAAAAGATATCAGCGTGATTACGACTGCGATGATTAGCCCTCTCAGCTCCTTTTTATAGCTACCCATTCCACCTCATCACCCTTTACATGTTTTACGATAGCTGATAGCGATGCTATCTGTAGAACAATGCAGTAGATGATCAAACCAACGTAGAGTTTAAAAGCATCTCTTTTTTTGTAAATTAGCAGGGGGAATATTGAAAGGACTATTAACGGTAAAAAAAGGACGGGAAAATACGTCAGAGTCAGCGACGTCAGCCAAGAAATCTTAAAAGAAAGATCCCTACAAGCCAAAACATCCTTCAGATACCTCCAAAGCTGTAACCCTCCGTAATACCACCTTTTCCGTTGGTTATAGAAGTCCCTCCAGTAGAGGGGTGCCTGTTCCTCCAAAATCCCTTCGCAAAGCAGTGCCCTGTATCCTCTCGCGTGCATTCTCGTTGCAAAATCGGCATCCTCCGTTATTGCGTCTTCCCTCAGTTTTTCTCTTGCCAAGATTTTACCGTTCAAGACTCCGATAAGCCCGTTAAACTGCTTGAATTTGGATATTCTTAAAAGAAAATTTATCAATTTGTATTCGAATTCCACCGTTTTCGTCAGCATGTTAACGGGATTGCTCACGGCTCTTTTCGTTGAAGCTATGTAGGCTTTACCGTCTTTTTTGAGACATCTCACACAGTTGGTTATAAAATCCTTTGAGGGATGGGAGTCGACATCGAATATCGCGATGAAATCCGGGATTATTTTTAGATGAGCAATGGCGTCGTTTATCGCTCCCGCTCTTTTTCCTCTTTTACTATTCCTCGCAAGAACTTCGCATCCCATTTTTCTGAGCATTTGAACCCTTTTATCACTCTCATTACCATCGAAAACGTATAGAATTTTGAAATCTCCGAGGCTCTTTAGATGTTCGGCACTTTCCCTTAAAATCTCTTCAGGCTCGTTTACAGATACGGGGACGATTATCGCAACTTTATCCATCAAACCAACTCCGTGTATATTTTTTCCACTTTTTTTGCTATTATTTCCCAGTCGTGTTTTTCTGCGAACTTTCTGCCTTTCCTTCCGATGATTTTCACGGTTTTTTCGTCTATATTATCGATAAGTGCTCTCAGCTCTTCAACGTTTTTGAAGACGAAACCGCCTTTCTCTGCGATCCACCTGACCCCGGGGATATCCGAAGCGATAACGGGTGTTCCCGACGCCATCGCCTCAAGCAAAACTATACCGAAAGCTTCGAGTCTATTCTTTGAGGGGAGAACCAAGCACTTAGCCTTTGAGAGTAAGCGGATAAGCCTATTATAGCCAACCCTTCCGAGGAAGACAGCTTTTACGTTCATTTTCTTTGCGAGACGTTTGAATATTTCGGCATCTTCTCCATCTCCGGCAACTACGAGGGTTTCATGGCACCCGCTTAGTGCTCTGATAAGGATATCAAGTCCCTTGTATTCTACGAGCCTTCCGACGTAGAGGATGAAATCTTCTTTATCGGTTGTGTAGGTAAAATCTCTCACATGAATCCCGTTGGGGATTATTCGGACTTTGTCCAAGTAATCCTTCAAGACATTCGAAGTGAGAGCGTAATCAAGTGTCGTGGCGATAACGATATCACATCTATCAAGAACTTTTCTCATTATCTTTTCGCTGATCCTTTCTATACCTTCTCTGAATTGCATTTTGTGTCCGTTCACCCTGTCCGGAATTACGATGTCGTTGTGGTAAGTCACGACGGATGGTTTGAAATCCGTCATTAAAGCGAAAAAGGGACTTGGAATGTGATGGTGGATCACATCCGCCTTAACCTTTATCCTTTTGAGTGGAATTGGTGAGTAAGGAATGTTCAGACATCTAACTCTTTTTACATCGCCGCCACACGATGATACCACCTCAACATCGTGTCTTTTAGCAAGTTCCGAGGCTAAATTCTTTACATGGAGCTCAATGCCTCCGATGTGCGGTGGATAATACGGTGTAGTCATTACAATTTTCATTTAAGCTTGGATAAAAAGGGAGCTTAATTTAATTTATGATTTAAGGTTTAGTTTTACAAAGGT
Source organism: uncultured Archaeoglobaceae archaeon (assembly GCA_965561205.1). GTDB lineage: Archaea > Halobacteriota > Archaeoglobi > Archaeoglobales > Archaeoglobaceae > Geoglobus. Next base: position 52,843 of record CBEWZU010000004.1, read on the forward strand.
CTTGTTCTCAGCGTTTTAAGCATGTGATTGTGCTTAAGAGCATAGATCATTTTGTTTTCTTTATCAATGAGGTAAATCTCCCTAAAATCGCCAATTCCGATTCTTCAAGCATTTCATTTATCGATACCAATAGACTTTTAAAATTTGCATTTTTTAAGGTATTTATGGGGTTTAAACTGTTTTTTAGAAAGGGTAAGAAAATCAAGGAAAACCGAGGTAAAAACGATATTAATATTTTAGAGATGCTCAAGGACAATAAAGAATATCACTACATTACCGAAATTATAAAAGAAGCTGAAAAAGAAATTGAAAGGTTTTTGCCGACTAGAGTGGATGATTTATACGACTATGTAGATTATGAAGATATTAAAAAAGTAGCATTTCTCATTAATAAAAAAGGATTTAAATTGTCTGAAAAGGACTTAGAACGATTTTTTACTGAGGAATTGGAAAGGTTAGCATATAAAAAGTTTAAAGAATGGGTAGAACTAAGAAATCCAAAGAATGAAATTGATATTATAAAATTATTTCTCAAATACGATATCGAACTGAGAGATGAAATTGAAGAGATTATTGATGATGTAG
>CBEWZU010000005.1:0-53423 GCA_965561205.1 uncultured Archaeoglobaceae archaeon
TTTTTTGTAAAGTTTTTCAAGTTCGCTGTCTGCATCAATTAGGGCGTCCTCTACATGAACTTAGCGCCAGAGTGCCCCAAGCTTCAGCTTGAGGGTGAATGGCACTAAAATCCCTGACACTCTTCAATGTATTTTTTTATGGTCTCAGAGCTAACGTTTCCATGAGAGCCGACGTAGTAACTTTTAGCCCAGAATTCACCACCCCACAACTCTTTCTTTAGCTCTGGAAACTCTTTAAAAAGAATCCTCGCAGTATAGCCTTTAATTAACCTTGCAATCTCGCAAGGAGCGAATTTTGGTGGTGCGGAAACGAACAAGTGGACATGGTCTGGCATGATTTCCAACGAGATTATCTCAAATCCGTACTTCTCACATTGCTCCCTGATAAGTCTTTCCAATCTATCCCTGATTCTCCCGATCAACATCTTCTTTCTGTACTTTGGGACGAACACGAAGTGATAATTCAAGCTCCAGACGGTATGTGCTCCCCTCCTCACGTTGATTTCATCCTCCGCCTTCATAAGCCAAAACTCCAAAGCCTCGTTAACTGCGTCTTCTATTGCTCCTCGTATCTTTCCAGTTATTTCTGGAGCGATCGTTCTGAGTCTTCTGTGTATTTCTTCGTCAACGTTTACGTGTATCCTCTTCTTGTTTTTCTTGTTCTTCTCGTTTGCCACGAAAACTTTATATGCTTAAGGTATTAAATACTTTTTGTTGATCGAGGTATTAACGTCAATAAAAACGGCGATAGGAAAATTGGTCATCGAAGAAGGAAATCCAGCAAGAATAGACGAAGCTATGCTCGAATCTAGAAGGGTCTTCAACGAGGTTTTAACAAAACTCTTAGACGGCGAGAAAGTAAAAGACGTTCAGTCGTTCTTGGTCAGCAACACTAAGCAAAGGATAATAGCAAAAGCAAAGGAAACCTTCAAATCTTTTAAAGAGTTGGAAAAGAAAGGAGAAGCTAAAGAACTCAGAATATACGAGAACAAACCTTTACCACTCAGAATGAACTTTGGAGAAGGCTACAACCTCTGGATAGAGGATAGTAAAATAATGTTCAGGGTGACACTCATTCCCCAAAAGGAATACGTCAAAGGTTATCTAAAGCTCTCAAAGGAGCACGACGAGATCGTGAGAAAAGCCATAGAGGAAAAAAAGAAGGCAATCAGACTCAAAAAGCAAGGGATTGATTACACACCCGAGTACGATATAACTATTGCCGAGCTCGTTAAGCGAAAAGGAGATTACCTCCTGCACATCACGATAACTAAAAATTTGCCAGTTAAATCAATCAGGTATGCTGCCGGCGTTGACGTCAACGAAGACAACGTGGCCATCACCGTTTACGATTTAACGGCAAGAAAAATCGTTGATTCTTTCATCGTTGACTATGCAGTCGTCAAGTTCATCAGACACTACTGGTTCACGATAAGGAAGAGACTGCAGGAACACGGAGCAAGAAGCAAGAAAAAGTTAGGATTTACGAGGAAAGAGTCAAGGCAGATCGAATATTTGCTGCACTTCGTTTCGAGGAGAATTGTCGATTATCTGTCGAAATATCCCGGGTTCGTAGTCTTCATGGAGGATCTAAACGGGATTAGAAACGGAAACAAGGGGAAGAGAATGAACAAACGCTTACACGCATGGCCATTCCGCAAACTGCAACAGTTTCTGAGATACAAGCTCGAATGGTCTGGCGTGCCTGTTAGATTTGTCGATCCCGAGGACACCTCGCGTAGGTGTCCCCTATGCGGGGTTCTCGGGGCTAGGCACAGAAAGCTGTTTACTTGCCCCAATATTGGGCATGCAGATAGAAACGCTTCCGTTAATGTGCTTATCAGAGGTTGCGTGATGTATTTACATGTGCCCCACTCGGCGTTCCGTTCGATGAGGCTTCCGAACTTTCGGATGTGAAGCTGAGACGGAATGAGAGTGGGACATGGAGTTGCGTGAGCCAGCCTCTCCCCGCTGGGGCGGAGCCCGTTACCGCCGCTCAAAGGCGGGAAGCTGAGAAGCTCCGGTCCCAGCGGGAGGAAGCCGCAAGCTTCAGCTTGCGGTAGTTCACAGAATCGTAAAGATACGGCTTTCCCTCAGATCCTTCAAAGCTTTCAGGACCAAATAGATGACTGGCGGCATCCGTTTCCATAAACCAAGTGACCTCGAATCTGTATCCCGATTTTACAGCCTTAAGAGTGTTTAGGACTGCAATTTCATGCTGAAAGACATGAAATGGAATCAGTCTTAGGGGAATCTTCTTTATAATGGATTTTTTCTTTTTAGCGTTGTAGGAGGCGAATTTTCTTAAAAAACAATTTAGAAGCAAATCCAACCCCCTATCAGCTCATTTTCAGGTCAGCACCCTTTCTTATAAGATCCACGCTGAATGTTTTTAATCCGAGTTCTTTTGCCATCTCAAATCCCGTTTTTGTTTGAATATGCAAGTCGTTTAGATTTGTTGAAGCATCTATCCAGTTATCCGGTAACGTGAGTTTAAAATCGTATCCGATGTATTCCTGTTTTTCCCTATCGAACCAAGCCTGACCAACCAATCCGTGCTTGGACGGAAAGCTTCCGGTTGAGATAGAAGCATGACCTGTTACGGTTGCCGAGGGGAAGACAGTGTAACACTTCTCCATAAAATAACTATCCTTTGAAATTTCCTCTATGAATGGAAGCTCACCCGTCTTCAAAAGTTTTTTCAGAGTGCTGTAGTTTACACCATCAACGATTGCGATTACACCACATTTCATACGGATTTCATCATGTCCCTGATTATCCTTTCCAGCGTTATTCCCATAGCGAAAGATTATCTTAAATCCTCTAAAAGATTTCCGTCAAAAATTCAAAAGATTTAAATTCTCTCGATTTCACCTACTATGCAATGCAAAAGACATTAATTCTACTGGTGGCACTAATCCTGATGATCTCTACTGTATCCGCTTGGGAGATAAAATCAACTGAATTCGATGTTGTTAACAAAACATTAACAATCAAATTCGAGTTAAATCCTATTGAGAGAGTGTTTCTCCTTATCTTGGGTGGAGATTACACTAAACAAATAACCGAGAGCTACATTGAGGGGAACTATACATTAATTTCAGCCGGATACGAGCAAGTTAGGATAAATATCAGTGGAACTATTAGCTTCAAAAAACCAACTGAGGTTTTGATAAAAAACGGCGATTACCATTATCTTATCAACACAACCTATCTCAGAGTTTAATCTCCCTCAGTATATATTTGGGTGGTATTTCCCTTGCAAGAACGATATGCTCATTAACCTTTATCAAGCGGATTCCATCTTCTCTTGCTCTCTTGGCATCAATCACCAAGATTATTGGTTCATCAGTCCTCAATCTCGCCACTTCCTCACTTTTTTCAAGTGTTGTAGAGAGATGAACGAATTTCTGATTAACCGGTTTTATTCCAAGTTCGAAAAGCCTCATTGACTCCTCTTCACTTGTTCCGTAGTAAAGAACATCCTCGGAAGCCTCTGGCATATCCGTCAGCTCAACATCAACACTGTGACCGTATCTCGCCCTTATTCTGTTCCCGTTGAGTTCGTATCTTCCCTTTTTGTCGCTGTAAATAAGAGCCTTTACTATCCACTTGTTTGCCCATCTGTATTTTCTTCCCACGATTCTGACAAGCTTGTCGAAATCAACCCATCCGTTTTTATCCATTTCAAGACCGAATTTATCCGGGAAATGTCTGAGGATTCCCGAGATAAATCTTCCAAGCTTTTCAACTTTTTCTTTTCTAAGAATCAGTTCACCCCTATAGCCGCAATCGCATGTTTCTCCTCTATAAAATCCGTGATCTGGACATATCCGTATGTCCTCCATATCTAACCACCCAAATTATGGCTGCTATTGCACCTATCGCGCTGCACGTTTCCAAGCTGACACCTTTGAATGTTATATCAAGATTGTGTTTAGCCTTCTTTATTAAATCTTTTGGAAGACCCTTCCTGCCCAATCCTATTAGAAAGCATGCGGACTTCAGTCTTCTGATATCCTCCAAGCTTAGGTTTTTCTTTTCAGGCTTTGATGTTGTTGCCACTATCTCTCCGAAATGGCTCGGTATCTTTTCTATAAGATGAAATCTGCCCATTTTTCTAAGTTCTTCAAGATATCTGCCGCCCTCACCTATTGTCGTGTAATCTTTCACCTGCTCGACCATCTCTTCAACATCCCTCCAGAAGGGGAAATCGAGAAGAGCCAAGTGAAATCCGTAAGCGTAACAAAGGGGAGCCGCCCTTGCAATGCTTCTTAAGTGAATCTCATGAAGTTTCAGCTTGTCGTAGGTGTTCACCAAACAAATTGTTATCATTTCAATCCCTCAAGAAATTTCACCATGTTTCTGTAGTGACTACCCATCCAGTATAGCTTATCGCATTTCTCACAAAACCAGAGTTCGTATTTTTCCATTAAGTCTTCTTTAATTCCCTCCCGTTTCATAATTCTCAATGCTTCTTCTCTCGTAGGTTTTCTTAAGATCGTGTTGCACACGCTACACCTGTCCATTCTTATCTCCGTTTTTATTCCGAGGGATTTTATTAACTCCCTTATCTGCTCTAAAACATCATCGGATCTTATGAGAATTGCTTTCCTCCCCTTTTTTATACATCTTTCGTAGAGCTCCTTATCTCTTGTTAAGAGAATTCTGTTTGTGTAATTTTCAAGCATGAATGTGTCCTCATCCTCCGTCTGGAAATCTCCGATATATAGTGTATCATATCCGAAGATCCTAAGCCATATAGCAAGTTTTCTTAGCATTCTGTCAACGAAGAACTTCAAAATCCAACCACCACCTATGATCGGTGTTTTTTAGCTCTTCAATAAGCTTTTTCCCCGTTTCCGTCCTCAATTCGATATTCCTTCCGTAAATCTCGCAATCCTTATTAAAATCCGAATATATGCGACTCTGAATAAAAAGCTCGATTTTGTCTGCGTCTTTTACGATGTCACTGTATTTCTCGATAAGCTCCTTCACAACGAATCCCTCGTCGAAATTTAGTTGCTCATCTATCACTCTACTTTCATCGACCTTAACGTATCTCCTCGCCAGTTTGTGGAGATCCAATGTCCTCGCCTCATGGATGTCATGGAATAGAGCGGCGGCACAGGCTTTTGCGGCCTCGTTGACGTCCCCGTATTCTTTTAATCCAATGAAGAAGGCTATCACACCTGTGAGAAAAGAATGTTCGGCAACACTCTCCGGATCCCGGACGTTCAGTTTAAACCATCCCGATCTTGGGATGTTTTTCAGAGATGCCAACTCGAATAACAGCCTCGGTAAGTTCATGGAATCATTTGGTTAACGCTTAAATAAAGCTATCGATAAAAAGCTTTCATGCGAATAAACCTAAATGATAGAAGGCTCGACATCTACGAATATCTGAAGAGGGGAAGCAGCGGCGAAACTCTCGCAAAAAAATATGGATTAAGTAGAGTATCCATCTGGAAGTTTGTTAGAAAACTTGAGGAATTGGGATACACTATCTCGAGAGAAAAAGGTTACAAGATCGTCGAAATTCCCGATCCTTCCCCCTATGATATGGCTCTACTTTGTAGAAAATTAAAATACGTTGAGGATTTCTATTTCTTTGATGAGATTGATTCTACAAACAAATTTGCAAAAACCGTTGATAGAGCGGTTGTAGTTGCTAAAAGGCAGGTTCAGGGAAGGGGAAGACTTGGCAGAAAATGGGAAAGTCCAGAGGGTGGGCTATACATGTCAATCTCATTGAATCTAAACATTCCAATAGGTGAGATTCCAAAGGTAACCCTTATCACGGGTCTTGCGGTTTGCAGAGCTTTAAAAGACTTTGATGCGAGGATAAAGTGGCCAAACGATATTCTGATCAAGGGAAGGAAGGTTTCGGGAATTCTATGTGAGTTTGTGGGGGAAGAGCTATCCTCTAAGATAATCATTGGAATCGGTGTGAACGTAAGAAACGAGATTCCAGAATATCTTAGGGACAAAGCGACCTCCCTCGGAACACCATCCATCAACGAGATTTTTACAAGAATTATAAACGAAATTGAGGTATTATTTGAAAGATTCGAAAAAGGTGAATGGAGTGAAATCCACTCAGAGCTGAAAAAGCTGATGGATACAATTGGAAAACATGTTACGGTAAAAATAGCCAACAATGAGTATTCTGGAATTGCAGTAGACATTGATCAGGACGGTGCACTAATCTTAAAGAACAGTGAAATCAAAAAAATAATCTCGGGAGAATGCTTCTACACAAACTACTAAGAAAACTATAAATATTTGTTGGCTGAATTAATTGCGTGCTTTTAATTAGGGAAATGGAAAATGACGAGGTTGAGGATATCATCCTAACAGAATACGACTGTTTTGGTTATAGCGTTTTTGCAGACCTCTCTCAAACGGATTACAGAAAAAAAGTCATAGTTGCTGAGTGTAGCGGCGAAATCCTCGGCTTTGTCATACTTTACTGGAATGATACAGGGATTTACATAGGTAATTTGTTTATCAAAGAGGAATACAGAAATAGGGGGGTGGGTGAGACTTTATTAGATAGGGCGATCGTGGAATCCTTAAAGCTCGGATTCAGGAAAATTTACGCAAATGTCTCGGTTAGCAATGAGGCATTGAATTTTTACTTGAAAAATGGTTTCAAAGTGGAAGAAACGATAAAACACTATTACGGGATTTCAAAGCATGCATTTAAACTTTCTAAATCTTTTTAGACTTTAATTCTTTTATTGGATCTGTTTCAATAGGCTTCTCGCTAATTATACCCTCAGGTTTGTAGTAAAGGATGATGATCATCAAAGCACCGAAAATTATGTATTGAAGCCAGTTAACATCGAAGGGTAAATTCAGGAGAGCCGCAATTTGATGTTTGTATCCATCAATTAACCTCCATATAATGACAAATGTCAGCACGCCGGCGAGAACTCCCCTGTTGTTTGACATGCCACCTAATAAAACCATGAGGAACGGGAAGAAAGTCCAGTTCACTCTTGCGAATAAATTCACGATCCCCACAACATTTCCGGCGTAATAACTGTAGAGAACACCCGTCATGGAAGCGATAGCAGTGCTGAACGACATCGTCTTTATCCTAAGCCACATAAGATCCTTCCCAAAGAATTGCAATGCTGTACTGTCCTCTCTCATTGCTCTTAGCACTCGCCCGTAGGGAGAGTTGAGAACCCTTTCGATGAATAGATACGTAATCAAAGCGAAGAACAACACCAACCCAACAAAGAAGAACTCCCTGTATTCTCCGGGAATGAAGGCAGCCACATTCGGAACGGGGACACCGTAGTATCCTCCCACGATATTTGTATCGTAGTAGGCTATCATGAATATTATTTCGGCTATTGCTAAGAGGGTTATTGCGAGGTAATCGCTTTCGAGTTTTGCACTTGGGAGGATAAACAGCCCGCCGATTGCGGCACCTATCAAAGCCGCTATTATGAGGGTTATTAAAAGCAAAGCTAATCCGTAGAGGGGATTTGAGGCGATCATGGCGTCAACCTGACTTTTCATGAAACCGCTTGCCTGCGTTATCGATTCCCCGTGAATGTGATAAATCGCTATCAGAATTCGGTTGATGATTGCTCCTGTCGTGAATGCCCCGATTAGGACGGCTAAGGCTTTCCCGAAGTTCGGTATTCCACCGTATCCGTATTCTATGTTAAGACTTAGGGATAGAATCGAGTATATTCCAAACCACAGTAGGATTGAGCTAATCAGTGTTTCGAACGCCATATCACCCGCCTCCAATTCACTGATACAAGTCCCCTTGGAATGAATAAAAGAACCACAACCAATATCACAAGAGAAACCGCTTTACTGTAAACGAGGATGGAGGTTCCGAAGAATTTGCTCAACCAAAACGTCACGAGACTTTCGGAGATTCCGATCAGATAGCCCCCGAGAATTGCCCCGTGGAGATACGCTAAGCCACCAACTATGCTTGCGGCAAATATCGAGACAATTATAATCTGACCGGTCGCTTGGACTATCTCCTGTTTAAAGGGTAGCAAAACTCCGGCGAGACCTGAGAAGGCTCCCGATAAAAACCAAGAGAAAAGACGGGTTTTCTCAACGTCAACACCCATTATCTGGGCTAAGGATGGATTTTCCATTGAAGCTCTCATGGCTATTCCAAATTTTGTTTTGTAGAGAAGGAACATTAAGATCAAAAGAGCGAGAGCTGTGGCAATCGTCGATGAGAACAAAATCCCCTGAATTCCGAAAAGTTTGTAATCAACGTAATAAGGAAAGATGAATTTGGCAACGTAGCTCCCTACGATCTTTGATGCTGACTCTGAGAAAATCCCTATGAATCCTAAAAGCATCAAATCCCATGCAAGGGTTGCGATCATCAAGATGAGGATTGAGGCTTCCCTCTTTATGAGAGGTCTCAAAATAACTACGTAAGTTACAACACCGATAAATCCCCCGAAAATTATCCCAAAGGGAGCCGTTAAGTAAGGTGAAACTTTGAAGAACTTATATATAACATAAGCGATATAAGACGAGAACACGGCAAAACTGCCCTGAGCGAAATTGGGAACTGAAGTCGTTATATACGTCAGGGTCAAGCTTATAGCAAGGAGTGTCAGAAGATTCGCGTAAGTTATCGCACCCTCAATTACTGCCATGATTCTCCATTATAGTAAGCTTTATAAAAAAGTAATGAAATTTACCAACATGAGCTTGAAACATTTTGTCATAGCTGTTAGCTTATTGCTGATTGTAGCAACGGCATCCGCCGAAGAAATAAAGATAGGAGTTCTTGTGGATCTCTCGGGACCTCTAACAACCTATGGTAACGACATCAAAAATACAATGACGATTGCCGAAGAAGACATAAATTCATACTTTGAGGAAAAGGGGCTCGACTATACCGTGAAATTCTTTGTGGAGGACACTAAGGTGGATCCCAATGTGGCACTCCAAAAAGTTCAGAGTCTATATGCAGGGGGGATTTACCTGATTATCGGGCCGATGGGCAGCGGAGAAGTTGCCAACGTAAAAGACTACGTTACGAGCAACAAGATAATCCTAGTTTCTCCGTCCTCAACAGCTCTACCAGAGATAATCGGATTTGCAAAGCCTGAAGATAAGAAATACATCTTCAGATTTGTTGGAACCGACGACCTACAGACCGATGCGATAGCAGCCGAATTAAGAGACTCTGGAATTAAGGGAGTTGTAATCACATACATTGGGAATGCGTGGGGTAAGGGACTATACGAGGCTATTGAGCCTAAGCTTGAAGAAATGGGGATAGAGGCATGGAAGGAGGTAGTTGAATATCCCGAGCAAACGCCCGCCGACTTCACTCCATACATCGAGAGTCTTGCAGAAGGTGTCAAGGAATTGGCGGACAAATACGGATACGATAAGGTGGCAGTGGTTGCCTTCTCCTACGAAGAAGCTTTCACGATGTTAGCTCAGACGCCGGAGGATTCCGAATTGCTGAAAGTGGTGTGGTTCGGATGTGATGGCACGGCGAAGAGCGGAAGGATCAGCGAAACCATGGATAAGGCGATAAAGGTCGGATTCTACTCAACTCTGTTCGAGTCCAAAGGAAAGGCTTACGAGGATCTTGCAAAGAAGTTTCAGGAAAAAGGATACGGTGACACTCCTTATCAGTATGCGATGAATGCCTACGACGCCGCTTGGGTTCTCGCATTGGCTTACGTCGAGACTGTGAACGAAACGGGAAGCTACGATCCCGATGTGATGGCTGAGAAAATTAAGGAAGTTACCGAAAAATACAGCAACGGTGAATACGGTGTTGAGCCAGTAACCGGAAAGATCCTCCTAAACGAGTGGAACGACAGAGCAAGCGGTGACTACGCCATCTGGTTCGTGAGCGAAAACCAGACTTGGGATCTCGCAGGTGTCTGGAAGTTCGAAACCGGTAAAGTCGAATGGTTCCACAAGCCCGTTCCTCCAGCAGTTGCTACACCAACGGAAGAAACTACAACGGAAACAGCCCCACCGGCTGAAGTAACAAAGAAGACTCCCGGTTTTGAATTGGTTCTCGCCATTTTGGGAATAGCCTTAGCAATTGGATTGAGAAGAAGATGATTTTAAAAACTTTTAATCTCTCTAAATTTTTTGAAGGGCTAAAAGCCCTTGATAGAGTCAGTATTCAAGTGCCGAGAGAATCTCTGACACTTATCATCGGTCCAAACGGTAGCGGTAAAACTACTTTGATAAACACCATAACCGGATTTTACAAAGCCGATGAGGGTAGAGTGGAATTCGAAAACGAGGATATCACGAATCTCCCACCTCATAAGATCTTCGAGAAAGGCATAGTCAGGACTTTTCAGATTCCGAGACCTTTCAAAAAGCTCACGGCAATCGAAAACATGCTCGTCCCCCTAAACAATCCGGGGGAAAAGATTTGGGGTGCTGTTCGCAAAAACTGGGTTGGATTTGAGAGAGATGCCGTGGAAAAAGCGTTTGACATCCTAAAATTCCTGAATATCGACCATCTCGCCTTTGAAATTTCGGGCAATCTCAGCGGTGGTCAGCTCCGGTTGTTGGAGATTGGCAGGGCGTTAATGGTTGATGCAAAGCTTATTGTGATGGACGAACCCCTTGCCGGTGTCTCACCAGCCTTAGCCCACGAAATTCTGAGAAAAATAAGGGATCTGTGTGAAAGCGGGGTGACCTTTCTGATTATCGAACACAGGCTCGACATAATACTCGATTATGCAGATAAAATTTATGTAATGGGTAACGGAAAGATAGTCGCTGAGGGGGGCAAAGAGGTCATCGAAAAGCCAGAAGTTGTGGAGGTGTATTTGGGTGCTTGAGACACAAAAACTCTCAGCGGGATACCGAGAACTGCACGTTCTGTTTGACATCGATTTCAAAGCCGAGCGAAACAAGATCACAGCCGTCGTGGGACCAAATGGAAGCGGGAAATCAACTCTTCTAAAATCGATATTCGGTTTCACTAAGATCTACAGCGGAAAAGTGATTTTCGAGGGAAAAGACGTCACACAAAAACACCCTCATGAAAAAACCAAATTGGGTATCGCCTATCTTCCCCAAACGGATAACGTTTTCACAAACCTGACGGTTTACGAGAACCTTGTCATTGCGGGATACATATTAGAGGAGTCGGAATTTATCGACGGGCTTGAATTGGCTCTCTCAGTTTTCCCAGAACTCAAAGATAAGATGAACAAAAAGGCGGGAATGCTAAGCGGTGGAGAAAGACAGTTCCTTGCAATTTCAACGGCTTTGATTCGAAAAGCCAAGCTTCTGATGCTGGATGAGCCTACCGCTATGTTATCCCCAAGATTTGCGTCTCAAATTCTTGAGAGGGTAGTCTCACTGAGGGATGAGCTAAAACTTACAATAGTTCTTGTGGAGCAGAATGTCATAAAAGCCCTCGAAATCAGCGATAATGCATTCATGCTCATTGGAGGTAAAGTCGCATTTAGCGGAAGCTCCGAGGATCTTCTCAAACACGAAAAGTTTGAGAAATTCGTTGTTGGATATACCCTTTAATACCTGTGCCTTAATAGCTCTAAAGTTATTCTTTCCTCATTCTTTAGGATTTCGAGGATCTCCCTTTTGTGGGTGATGTAATACCAAAGAGCCTCGTTAATTTCTTCTATTGTTAGATTGTAGAGCTCCGCAATCTCTCTTTTTGAATAACGCAATATGTAGTATTTTCTGACAATGTCAACAACCCTCACGCGGGATCCTTTAATCCGGGCGTATCCATTCTTTTTGATTATCATAAATATTCCAGCTTATCGAAAAAGATATTAAAACTTAACCCAACTGAAGATCGGTGATATTATGGGAATTCTATGGCTGAACGAAATAATGAAAGATGATGTCGCTCTTGCCGGGGGAAAGGGCGCGAATTTAGGAGAGCTAATGAGAAATGAAATTCCCGTTCCAAACGGTTTTGTTGTAGATAGTCGTAGTTTTATAGAATTCCTCGAAATTACGGGATTAAAGTATCAGATTATAGACATGCTTAGGGGATTAGACGTTGAAGACACTCAAAAACTACAAGGAACTTCTAAGATGATAAGAGAGCTAATTGAAAGCACGGAAATGCCTGAGCACATTGAGAAGGAGATTAGAAAAGCATACCGAGAGCTGTGTAAGGAGGAGGGTGAGGAGGTCTTTGTCGCTGTCAGGAGTTCGGCAACAGCAGAAGATCTACCGGAGGCAAGTTTTGCAGGACAACAGGATACTTACTTAAACGTCAAAGGTGAGGATGAGGTTGTTGAAAAGGTAAAAAAGTGCTGGAGCAGCCTTTACACACCAAGAGCCATCTACTATAGAGCTCAGAAGGGTTTCAGACACGAAGAGGTCAGCATAGCTGTGGTCGTTCAGAAAATGGTTAACAGTGAGAAAAGCGGGGTCATGTTCACGTCCCATCCGGTTACCGGCGAAAAGCTCTGCGTTATTGAAGCTATCTTCGGTCTTGGTGAAGCCATTGTCAGCGGAAAGGTCAGTCCCGATACCTACATCTACGACAGAGTAAAAAAGAGGCTTGTTGAAGTAAAGGTAAGCGAAAAGAATATTATGCTCACAAGGAACGAGAAGGGTGAGACCGTCGAGGTTAAGTTACCTCCTGAAAAAGCTAAGCAGAGAGTTCTGACAGATAAAGAAATAGAAGAACTCGTGAAATTTGCCGAGCTAATCGAAAATCACTACAATCATCCCCAAGACGTTGAATGGGCAATCGAAAAGGGGAAGATCTACATCGTCCAATCGAGACCCGTTACAACGATAAAGAAAGAAGAAAAGAAAGAGAAGGAAGAAAAAGTTGAGAAAGAGGAGCTGAAAATCCTACTTAGAGGTCTTGGTGCTTCTCCCGGAATTGGTATCGGGAAAGTTAAGGTTATTTTCAGCGAAAAAGAGATAGACAAAGTAGAAAAAGGCGATATTCTCGTTACAACAATGACAACTCCAGATATGGTTCCGGCAATGAAAAGGGCAGCCGCCATTGTCACAGATGAAGGAGGTCTTACGTGCCACGCCGCCATCGTCTCAAGGGAGCTTGGAGTCCCTGCCGTTGTCGGGACGAAGGAGGCTACGAAAGTCCTGAAAGATGGGATGATTGTCACAGTTGATGGAGAAAAGGGGATAGTTTACGAAGGTGCATTGGAGATTGAAGAAAAAGAAGAGAAGAAGGAGGCGGCAATCCCCGTTTTTGCAGATGTAATAACAGCTACTGAGGTTAAAGTAAACATTTCAATTCCCGAAGCTGCTGAAAGAGCTGCAGCAACGGGAGCTGACGGTGTGGGTCTTTTCAGGATAGAGCACATGGTCTTAGGGCTTGAAAAACATCCCATGAAGTTCATCAAGGACGGAGAAATCGATTACTACATCCAAAAGCTCTACGAGGGAATAAAAAAGGTTGTCGAAGCTTTCTATCCCAAGCCCGTTTGGATCAGGACGTTGGATGCACCAACTGACGAGTTCAGAGCGATGGAGGGTGGTGAAGACGAGCCGATAGAAGCAAATCCCATGTTAGGATTCCGTGGGATTAGGAGAGATCTTGTGGAAGATATCCACTTCAGAGCTGAGCTGAGAGCAATAAAGAAACTCGTTGATGAGGGCTTCACAAATGTTGGGATAATGCTTCCGATGGTTTCGATGGTGGACGAAGTCAGAAGAGCAAGAAAAATCATCGAGGAAGAGGGATTATGGGGTAAAGTTGAGTTTGGAATAATGGTTGAAACACCCGCATCAGCTCTGATAATCGAAGACCTCGTAAAAGAAGGAATAGACTTCATATCCTTCGGAACGAACGATCTGACCCAGTATACCCTTGCGGTTGATAGGAACAACGAAAATGTAGCTTACCTCTATGACGAAACTCATCCTGCAGTTATGAAGTTAATAGAACATGTTATAAACGTCTGTAAAGAGCACGGAGTGAAAACTTCAATCTGCGGGCAAGCCGGAAGTTATCCCCATGTTGTTGAGAAACTCGTTAGAATGGGTATAGATAGTGTTTCGGCAAATCCCGACGCTGTTAGAAGGATAAAAGAGGTTGTTGCAAGGGTTGAAAAGAAGATTATGCTTGAGAAATTAAGGGAGCTTTAATGCTTCGGATAGACTTTTCATCTATTTTTGATAGGATAAAGGGTAAATCCGTGGGAATTCAGCTTCCAGATGGTTTAAAATACTATGCAAAGGATATTGCAGAAACATTCGAGAGGAAAGGCTTTGACGTGATTCTATCCGGAAAACCCTCTTACGGTGCGTGCGATGTAGATTTAGATCTTTTAAAGCACGTTGATGTCCTTTTGCATTTCGGTCATACAAAGCTTTTAGACTACGATAGGGTGCTTTACATCCCCTACGAAATAGATTATGAAATAGACCCGGAATTTCTTAAAAAAGAGATTGAAGAGAGAAGAATTGTGATAATCGGAACGGCAAGCTATGCGTGGAAGTTTAAAGAGATTAAAAAAATCCTTGAAGAAAGCGGTTTCGAAATTAAGCTGAAAAGGGGGATAAGAGCGGAATACGAAGGGCAGGTTTTAGGGTGCGATTACTCCTCCCTCGAAGGGTTGGAGGCGGAAGCGGTGCTATTCATAGGAGACGGGAGATTTCATGCCATTGGCGCCTCCATATATTCGAAGAAAAAGGTTTACGCTTACAATCCTCTAACGGGAGAGATCGAAGTGATCGAGGACGATTTCCTAAAGATAAGGTATTTTACAGTATCCAAAGCTAAGCTATGCGAATCCTTTGGGATATTGGTTTCGACAAAGCCCGGTCAGAAAAGACTTGGATTAGCACAGAAATTAAAGAATCTCGCAAAAGAAAGGGGAAAAAAAGCGGAGATAATTCTAACGGATGAGATTACTCCCCAGTTAACGGAAAATTTCAGATTCGATTGTTACGTCAACACAGCTTGCCCTCGCATTGCCTATGACGATTACAAAAGGTTCGAAAAGCCCCTGATAACTCCCCCGGAGTTCGAAGTAGTTCTTGGGTTAAAATCCGAAATCGAGATGGACACTCTTTAGGACTTTCGGTTTTAAAACCTACAGTTAGACTTAAATAGTAATAATTACAATAACTATGATAATGGCAACTTTACTCAAATCCGCCCATCACCTTAAGGTTCGAGTCAGAAAAATCGAAGCGCTAATCGAGATTGATGATAATCTGAATTTCAGGGTTATCGAATGCAATCTCATGGGGAGACGATGTTACCACTGCGTCCCCTTTTGTGAGGTAATTGTTGCGGCTAAAGATTACGTTACAAAAAGAAGAAAACCAAAAGGAGAAGTCACCGAATTATAGCATCAACAACCTCGAATTTCTCCACATCCACCAATCCGAGGTCTGTGAGTTTTAGTTTCGGTATCACCGGTAGAGCTATAAAAGATAACGTTATTACGGGTGATTTCAGTCGGCATCCCATTTCCCTCAGCTTGTTCTCGATCTTTTTGAGTTTCTCTGCGACCACATCGGCTTTCTCATCACTCATTAGTCCGGCAATCCTCAGTGGTAGTGTTAAGACTTCTTCTCTATCGCAAACAACTATCCCTCCCTGTAAATCTATTAAAGTGTTAACGGCACGGCATATCTCTTCATCGTCCATTCCGACCGCAACTATGTTGTGGGCATCATGGGCGATCGTCTGAGCTAAGGCACCCCTCTTTAATCCGAATCCCCTAACGTAAGCCACACCGATCCCTCCCCGCTTGCCATACCTCTCGACCACAACAGCCTTAAGAATATCCCTCGAAACATCAATCCCTTCAACATACTCCACGCTTTCACCGGTCACTATTTCTCCATCAAAAACCTCTATTATTCTTGCTTTACCACTTCCTATCTTTATATCATCCGGTGTTATTTTCTTAGCCTTTACGGATCTTTTCGCCTCTTCTGGATACTTGAAACTGCCAAATTCGGGGAGTTTGCCTCCAACAAATACTTTTCTGACATCAAATTTTCTTAAATCTTTCAAGAGAACAACATCGGCAAATCTACTTGGAGCTATCAGTCCGGCATTTATCCCGAAGTATTCAGCCGGATTTATCGTAAGCATCTGAAGTGCATGCATCTCATCAATTCCCTCTTCCAAAGCTCTTAGATAGACATAATCAAGATAGCCCTCTTCGATTAGGTCGAGAACGCTCCTGTCGCCGTCCGTCACGAGCATTAGGTATCTGTTCGGAACGAGATCCTTAAGGGCTTTGAGATTTCTCGCTGCCGAACCCTCACGAATCATAATCCTCATACCGAGCCTCAGTTTCTCCTTAGCCTCTTTCAGTTCGGTGCTTTCGTGGTCTGATCTTATCCCCGCCGCCACATAAGCATTTAAAGCTTTTCCACTGAGTTTTGGACAATGACCGTCAACAAGATCGGCTACGATAATCTTTTCGAGAACCTCATCTACTCCATTCACAACACCGGGATAATTCATCATCTCTGCAAGACCGAGAACTTCATCCATCTTTAAGAGCTCTTTTATCTCATTCACTCCTATTACGGCACCTGAAGTTTCGAGAGGAGATGATGGAACGCATGAGGGGGCAAGGCAATAAAATCTGAGCGGGGTGCTTTTAGCCTCCTCGATAAGCATTTTCACACCGTTAACGCCGAGAACGTTCGCTATTTCATGGGGATCTGCTACAACGCATGTGGTTCCACGCGGAACGACAAGTTTCGAAAATTCCGTCAGGGAAAGCATGGACATCTCGACGTGAGTGTGTCCGTCGATCAATCCCGGAATGGCGTAGAGATTCCCGCACTCAATCTCTTTGATGCCTGTGTATTCGCCGATGCCTGCAATGAATTCGCCGCAAAAAGCAATATCTCCCTCTATTATCTCCTCGGTGAGAACGTTAACTATCTGGGCGTTTTTTAGGACTAAATCGGCTTTTCTGTCTCCCCTCGCCACTTCGATTATCCTCTTAAGATCAGCAATCTTCTTCAAGGACATTTTTAACATCCTCCTCTCTTAGCCCAAGGCTTTTCAGATATTTAATTGCTTCCTCCTTTTTGGTGATGCCAGCCTTCTTCAAAAGATCCTTGATGTCCTCCCTTAAGCTCCATGGATAGACGATCCACTTCCAGTCCTCCATCAGAGCCGCATAGTAGTCTGGAGTGAAAGTTGAAGTCTTCTTGTAATCTATCACGGCGATTTTAACATCGGCGGGTGAAAAACTCTTGACGTGATCCAAAACGACTTTGATCGTTTCTCCAGTGTCCGCCACGTCATCAACGATAAGTACTTTTTTCCCCGACAGATCAACGTTAAGCGGCTGGGTTATTCTCACCTCTCCTGTCTGTGTTGCTACGATCCCCCAGTGCTCAGTCTTCACACTGTAAAGTTCTCGGATTTCAAGGTGATCGCAGAGAATTCGACCGGGGATCCAGCCTCCTCTTGCTACTGCGACGATCACATCTGGTTTGTAGCCGCTTTTCTTGATTTTCTTTGCAAGTTCGTCACAGAGCTTGATAATATCATCCCAAGTATACTGGAGACATTTTATATTCATCATGGCGAAGTGAATCGGTAAATTAAAAACGTTTTCGATTAAGGTGATATAATGAGCGAAAGATTTCGATGTATCTTAACAACATGGGATTACATGGACAGGCTGTGCAGGAAAGTCGCAGAGCAGATTATCGATGACGGATTCGAGCCGGAGATTATTGTCGCCCTTGCGAGGGGCGGATGGTTTGCTGGAAGGGTTTTATGCGATCTCCTCGGACTCGACGATCTAACAAGTCTCAAAATAGAACATTATGTGGGGATTAGAAAGGACAAAAAAGTTAAGATTAGGTATCCTTTACTTGAAGAAAGTGTTAGTGGGAAGAAAGTCCTCATAGTTGACGACATAGCAAATACAGGTGAAAGTCTCAAAAAAGCGAAGGAACACGTTATAGAGAGGGGTGCCACCGAGGTAAGAACGGCGACTCTCCAACTGCTTTCAACTTCCCGCTTCACACCCGACTATTTCGGCGAATACATAGAGGAGTGGGCTTGGATAATTTTTCCTTGGAACTTCGTTGAAGACATGATAGAACTCATTAAAGGTGTTATGGACAAAAACATAGAATGGAGTGAATGGGATATTAAATGGAGTCTTTACGAGCGTCATCAGATAGACCCGATATATTTTGAAATAGCCCATCCAGGTAGGTTCGATGAGCTCATGCGAGAAATGGAAAGGAGAGGGATTACAAAAAAAATTATCAAGAACGGTAGGAAATACTGGAAGCTGATTTAATTTTTTATCAATTCTGATAATTTTTGAATTGTCTTCTTTTCTCTGAAAACGGGATTAAGTAGCAGTTTTTACTAAATCTACCTGAGTTTGTCTTTTATTTAATCAATGAAAAGGATTTGAGCTGTGATAAAATAAAATAAACAAAATACAAAATGAAGAGAAAATTACTTCCCCATCTTTCGTATAGCAAATGTTATGGCTGCTATTCCGAGTATCACTTCGAATCCGGGTGTTTTCTCCGTTGGCGTTGTTATGGCTTTCTGTGTTGTCGTAGTTATGCCGGTAATGGTTGTAACTTCAGCAGTAGATTCTTTAGTCGTTATTGCATAAAGCGAGAAACTTGGAGTTTTTGCGGCGTAGTAAACGTAATTTTCGTCTTCTCTGATGATTCGTGTCTCAAGAGTTATCCATCCCTCAGATTCAACATATTTCTTAAGCACTATCGATGATTTGTCCACATCGTTTTTAATAAGCCAGTCCTTGCTCACTTTGAACTCAATTTCTCCCTCGGTTTCACCAGTTTCGACCGATACCTCTACTTCCAAGTAAACGTAAACCTTCCCAGATAGTTTGGGAACGTTCTCTGGGAGAATCGTTAGCTCCCTAACTTCCACAAATACGTTTTCGAGCCTCTCTTTTGTGTTCAATTTCAACCTTTCCACGCTTTTTCCGACCTCGATAGTCACGGGTGTTCCTGACTCTATTACCGGCAGTATGTAGAAAAACTTTGGTTTCTCTAAGCGAGTTCCAACCTTTATACCTCCCTCAACCCTTTCTTTAATTCTTTCCTTGATCCTTTCGATTAGATCTCTAATATCTGCCTTTATTTCTGATGGCGAAACGTTTCGGACGAATTTCTTATCCTGAATTACCACAACCGGATGCTCGAACCCGAATCTCTCTCCAGTAACGACATAACCATATATTATGCTAACTTTTCCGGCTTCTCTTACAGGTTCGGTTGGTGACCGTTTGACATCTTCGTAGCTGAGAGCACCAACAGCCGGTATCACTTGATATCGATTGTTTGGAATTACTGGATACCACCTTACTTCAGCTTGGATTAAGACTTCTATCGGATTAGCCTCCGCTGCCGCTGCAGCCGGAGCGAGTTCAGGAATCGTCGCACTTGCTTTTTTCAGAGTCTTCTCCAGAATCTGATTCGTGCTCACATTCACTCCCTCACCTACAGCTTGGAAAGCAACGATCTTCCCTGCAAATTCTTCGGGACTCCTTTTAATATCCTCTATGTTGACGAACTCTGCTTTCGGTATCTTGTCAATTTCAATCAGCAAAATCTTTGTATTTTCTGGAATTGCAATTTTTTCTAAATTTTCAGGTAAAAGACTTAGCAACATCCTTGCATCACTGACATCGAGCAATAATCCTTTGACGTAAGCTTCAGAGTCGAACCAGTAGGCTGATTTGAGTCTAAAGATGGCTATTCTCTTTGGACTCTCAAACTCCAAAATCTCGTCGATGAATTTTCTTGAAAGTTTCTCACTTCTGTTAAATTTCCCGGCGTTTTCAATTATTTACTCTAAAAACGAAGCTCTTGTTCTTTCAGCGTCTGAAATGTATCCTACACTCACCGGAATGGCTACATCAGTTTCTTCGTAGAGTATTGTCAAAGCTATCGACCTGCAGTGGGTCGAAAAGTTCAGTAACTCAAACTTATATTCTTCTGAATTACTCAACACTTTGTCAACAGTAACTGGTGTTCCCTTATCATCTATTATTTCCACTTCCGAGTTTGGATCTGTAAAGAAAACTGTCCACCGATATCCGCGATGGTCAATCACTCCGATACCGAAACCTTTTAGCCTAACCTTAGCTTCTGGTATTTCTTTTGTGGAAACCACGATCGCTTTAACGTCTTTGGAGAACAAAAGGTATGTTTTTAGTGCTTTAAAATCTACTTGCGTAAGTTGACTTACGAGGTCTCTTTTCTCGGCTTTACTGGCGATGTTTTTCAAAACCTCCTTGAGATATCCAGAGGGCTTTATCACGACACCCTCAAGCTCCACTGAAACGAAAACTTTGCTCTTTGCTTCTTCGATCTTCTCGCGGATCTTCTCCCTCAGTCGATCTGTCGTAATCTCCCATCTTAAGCCTTCAAGTTCGAAACCCGGTGCGTAACCCCTCTTCTCCGCGGTGATGAAGTAAGTTCCGACCCTCACTCTCGTCTTCGCCTCTCCGTTCGCATCAGTAGTGAGCTGAATAATCTCCAAACCCCTTATCTTAACCGTGGCTCCGCTCACAGGATTTCCCGCGTCGTCGGTGACTTTTACCGTGAGAATTACTTTATCGCTACACTTCTGCATAGCCTCGTCGATGCTCATTGACGCGAGGTCTTCGAGTTCGCAGGTACCTGGATCCCACTCGCCGATCGACGCCTCTATGTGCAACCGTCCGAGCGGTTTTACCTCTACAGTAGTAAGGGCTCCCAAATACCTCTCTTTACTCACATAGACTACGTAGACACCCCAGTCGTCGAATGAATATCTAAGTTTGCCACTCGAGTCCGTATAGCCAATAGTCATTCCGATCTCTCCCCGACTTATAGCATCCATTACGGACTCAACAGTTTCTCCCGGCTTTACCTTCGCAACCTTTATCTCCACTTCCGAAACAGGCTCACCTCTAAGTTTGGTCGTTACGATAAATTCCACACTTTCCCCAACTTTAACAACAGAGGGAATTGCTTGGATATCAAGTTTTCCAGTTTGTAATATTGCTGTCGCTGTTGGCACTATTAGAATTGCCAAAAGTAAATATAATTTCAGAAATTTCATGATATCTCTTTTTCGACAAGAGATATATATATTTCGCCAACAACATAAAAAAATTTGTGTAATTAGCTAATCCTAAACGCCCATAAAATGAAAAAGCCTTTTATTGGCTAATCAAAACCACTGGGTGCAGAATCGCTCTATAAGTTTAAAAATTTAAAGAAGGTAACTCATTCCGCAGGGACGAATTTCGTGCCGTAGTAAATTATCCCGCTCTCCCCCTCCTCTCCAAATTTTCTGAAGGCTGCTTTTACCCTCATCCCGATTTCCACTTCTTCGGGCTTACATGCGAGTTGTGAGAGAATCTTCACACCATCGTCAAGCTGGATTAGAGCAACCACATAGGGTTTCGTCAATTTAAAGCTTTCTGGAGCCTCGTGGACAACAGAATAGCTCAGAACAGTCCCTTCATTGCTTAATTCGATTTCCCTTATCGAGCTTTTTCTCCTACACTCGGGACAGAGATTTCTCGGTGGGTAGAATATCCTCCCGCAGTTCTCGCATTTCGTCCCAACGAGATTGTATCTGTATTTGATTTTCCTCCAAAATCTTGGAAGCATTCAATCACCTCCTGAAGATTGAAACGACTGCGGTCGCACCGCTACCTCCTATGTTCACAGCCATACCCCTTTCGGCATCAACCTGTCTCTTTCCGGCATCTCCCCTTAACTGCAGAGCGATTTCAACTGCCTGTCGAACACCGGTGGCTCCAACGGCATGACCGCAGGCTTTAAGACCTCCCGAAGGATTGACGGGCTTGTCTCCGTTAAGCTCCGTAACGCCTTCCCTTATCAGGTAGTGACCCTCTCCCCTTTCAGCCAATCCCACGTTCTCGTAGAGGAGGATTTCGGCAATGCTGAATATATCGTGCATCTCGAAAACATCAATATCCTCGAGGGAGCATCTTGCAAGTTTTAGAGCTTTTCTTGTTGCTGTTTTAACGCTTTTCATCTCTAAAATATCATCCCTACTGTGCAGAGCTAAATAATCGCTTGACTGGACGACTGCATCTACGAAAACTGGGGTGTCTGTATATTTGCGGGCTATCTCCTCACTGGCAAGGATGAGGACAGCGGCACCGTCACAGATAGAAGCGGAATCCAAAACTTTGAGAGGTTCCGCAACGTAGGGCGAACTTAAAACGGCTTCTAAACTCACCTCCCGTTTGAACTGAGCCTTCGGATTCTTCACAGCATTTCTGTGGTTTTTTACGCTAATCAGAGCTAAATCTTCTTCATCACTCCCAAACTGATTGAAGTGCATCCTTGCCATTATCGCGTAAAGACTCGCTAAAGTGGCACCGTGAAAAGCTTCCCACTCTTGGTCTATCGTGGAGTTCATTATCTCCATGGGATCTCCGACATCCGTGACCTTTTCTACTCCCGCCGCTATCACTATATCGTGAAGTCCCGAAGCTACTGAGACAAAAGCTTCCTTTAAAGCCAATCCACCGCTCGCATCTCCAGCCTCTACCCTTACAGAGGGAATGTTAAGGGATGCCAATCCCGCATAGTCTGCTATTAAAGTGGAAATGTGCTCTTGGGCAATGAATCTTCCAGCACTCATGTTTCCGATAAACATCGCCTCAATCTCCTTTCCCTCAAGATCCGCATCCTCCAAAGCTTCAACACCCGCCTCAATAACGATATCTCTAAAGCTTTTATCCCAAAGCTCTCCGAATCTGCTCTGTCCAACACCAATTATCGCAACTCTTCTCATAATCTCACATCCTTATCTTCTTTCTAAGCTTTGAGTAAAACCCGTAATCTATATAAACTCGATTTTTCTTGATCTTCTCCCAAACCTCAGGATTTCTTTCGAAGCTCTCAATCTCCTCCGTGACCTCGATGATAAAGGAGTCGCTCCCGGCACCGCTCCCGAAGGATGTCAGAAGGATTCTATCCTCCGGCTTTGCTACATCAAGAACGGCCGAGAATCCGATTAGAGAAGATCCCGAATAGGTGTTACCGATATATCGGACGACGAGACCCTGTTCGATTTGCTTTGATGAAAATCCGAGCATTTTAGCAACCCTTGTGGGAAATTTACCGTTGGGCATGTGGAATACTGCGTAGCTGAAGTCCTCTGGTTTCAGATTATTTCTCCGCATAATCTCCTTTGAAGCCTGTAGGATGTGTTTGAAGTATGCGGGCTCTCCGGTGAATCTCCCCCCGTGAGATGGATAGGGTTGACCCTCTCTTCTCCAGAAATCGGGAGTGTCGGTTGTGAAGCTTAGGGTATCCTTAATCTCGGCGATGACACCATCGGCTCCGATAATGAAAGCGGCACCACCGCATGCCGCTGAGTATTCGAGAGGGTCCCCCGGAGCACTCTGACTTGTGTCGGCACCGATAGCCATCCCGTATTTGATCATTCCCGAATTCACCATAGCTAAGCAGTTCTGGATTCCCGCAGTCCCCGCTTTGCATGCGAATTCGAGGTCAGCACAGTGGTAGAAATTATCTATCCCCAGAGCTTCACCCACTATTGTTGCCGTTGGCTTTACAGCGTAAGGATGGCTCTCAGATCCAACAAAAACGGCTTTTATCAGGTTTTTATCAATCTGTGATCTGATTAGTGCCTCTCTTGCCGCCTCTACGGATATTGTGGCGGTATCCTCATCGATGTCGGCTACGCTTTTCTCGTAAACTTCAAGACCGTTTTTAATCGCTTCGGCATTTTCACCCCATATTTTCGCTATTTCTTCAACTTTTATCCTGTATTTCGGGATATAAGTCCCGTAAGATACTATACCAGCCACAATTACACCCCCAAGTTTTTTAAATTCCGAACAATCTCATCTACAACCATCTCGGTTAAGATTAAATCAATCCTCTCGATTTCGGCTATTTTCAGTGCAAGACTATCTAAATTCTCTTTTTTTAGAGGATTTAGAACAACGACAGAGGGTTTAAGATTTGCAACCCTGACAGCAACCATCGGAGATCTTCCTGAAGAGACTTTTGTGAATATTAGGGCTCTCTCGCTTGTGAGTCCGTATATCTTGTAAAAATCATATGAGCTCATTTCCAATATAGCTTTTATACTATCGATTACCGTATGTCCCATTGCTTCCCTCCCAAAATTTGTAACGAGTTCACCTTCAATTGCATCAGCTATGTTTTCGGACCTTATCGGCTTTGAATATTCACAAATGTCGTATATTACGTCAAAGTCCACGCTTATCAGATCTTTATATTTTCTAAGAGTTTTCCATCCCCTATCCCTGTCAATCTCAATAAGGGAGCCGACGTATTTTTTTATGAAATTTATTCCGGGAGATTTCCGTCTGTTAGACTCGTAATCACTTATAACCGATGGAGAGACGTTAATTCTATCGGCGAGCTCTTTTTGAGAGATACCGAACGTAACCCTCCACTTCTTTAGGGATTCTCCCACATTTTCGGAGAAAACGATATTTCCAGCGATGATCTCTGCAAATTTTTTGGAAATAAAATCCATGAATATCTTTGATGTTTCAACTATATAAAATTAACGAATGTCAAATCGTCAATTGACGATTTGACTAAATTGAACCCAATTCTGATTGCAATCGTTTAAGCTGACACTGTATTTTTGAGTTCGCTAATTTTGGGTTGCAGTGCCAACAAACTACAGAATGGTAAGAAAAAGATCGAGATTCTGCGAATTCTATCGAATTATTGTTTATCCAAAGCACTAAGTGAATAAAATTAAAATTAGCAAAGCGCCTCAGGTGTAGGAGTCCTACAGAGTTAGAATTACCGATCAAAGATTTAAAGAAAATAGCTATATATTCAACGGAAAGTGACAGGCAAAGCTGTGATCATCCCCCGTCAGTTCGGGCTCAACCTCTTTACATATACTTCTCGCAAATGGACAGCGGGGATGATATCTGCATCCCTTTGGAATTTTGCGTGGATCGGCAATCTCACCGATTATGTCAACTCTAAACTTTTTCTTTGCAAAACTTGGAACAGCTGACAGAAGGGCTGCGGTATAAGGATGTTTGGGTGAATTGAGCACGTCAGCAACTCTACCTATCTCCACGATCTTGCCAAGATACATAACCGCTATTCTTTCTCCGATTAATTTTGCAACGCTGAGATCGTGTGTTATAAACAGCATGCTCAGGTTGTATTCATTTCTAAAGCTCATAAGGAGGTTTAGGATGGCAGCTCTCAAACTTACATCGATCATCGAAACGGGTTCATCCGCAACAACAAATTCCGGCTTCAGCACCATCGCCCTCGCAATAACCACACGCTGCCTCTGCCCGCCACTGAGCTGATACGGATAGCGGTCGAAGAAATGCTCGTGAGGTAATCCTACCTTGTCAAGAAAATCCTTAGCGAGGGATAAGGCTTCGCTCTCTTCAAAGCCGTGAATATCGAGGGCATCGAGTATATGCTCTCCGACCTTCATTCTGGGATTTAACGAAGCATAGGGATCTTGAAATATCACCTGAATTTTTCTTCTTACCTCTTTCTCCTCCTTACGAGAGAGATTTGTGAGATCTTTTCCGTTAAGGAAAACTCTACCGCTTGTGGGTTTTTCAAGTAATGAAAGAATTCTTCCGGTTGTCGACTTACCGCATCCGCTTTCACCGACCAAAGCTAAAATCTCCCCTTTATCAATTTCTAATGAGACCCCATCCACTGCTTTCACGTATTCTTTTTTCCTAACTAAAAGTGCTTCGAGAGCTGATGTTTGGACGGGATAATACTTCTTGATATTTTCAGCTCTTATCATTTTTCATCACCGTATATCCAGCATTTTATGATCCTATCACCGATTTTAACCGTTGGCGGCTCTTTTATGCAAACATCCCTCGCTTTACTGCATCTCGGCCTAAAACGGCAACCTTCCGGTGGGTTTGCAAGATCCGGAGGTGAACCGGGAATTGTCTTCACCTCTTTATCGATCCATAAATCTGGAACCGATGCAATCAATCCTTCGGTATAAGGATGGAGTGGTTCGCCTACGATCTCTTCGGTATTCCCCATTTCAACCAACCAACCGGCATACATTACGGCTATCTTATCGCCTCTCTCGGCGGCAAGAGCAAAGTCATGGGTTATTAGGATGATAGCCCTACCCTCTTTTTTCATCTCCGTGAGGAGATCCATTATCTTCTCCTGAACGACAACATCTAAGGCGGTTGTGGGCTCATCGGCAATCAGTATCTTTGGATTTAAAACAAGAGTCATAGCAATCATCACTCGCTGTCTCTGTCCACCGCTGAGCTGGTGGGGATAGTAATTAACTCTATCCGGAGGTATCCCAACCCTTTTTAGTGCCTCCGCAGCCATTTGTATCGCTTCTTTCTTACTGATTTCCTCATGTTCTAATATTGTTTCGGCAATTTGATCTCCTATTTTCTCGAGTGGATCGAGGCTCGTCATGGGATCTTGGAATATCATTCCAATTTCTTTGCCTCTTATCTGTCTCAGTTCTTCTTCGCTTAGCTGTAACAAATCTCTGCCGTTAAAGATAATCTTACCACCGACGATCTCCCCCGGAGGATCTATAAGCCTGAGAATTGAATATGCGAGAGTGGATTTGCCGCATCCGCTTTCACCAACGACTGAAACGAGCTCCCCCTTTTCTACACTCATGCTGACTTTATCGACTGCCCTCACAACTCCTCGCTTCGTTCTAAACACAGTTGTCAGATCGATTATGTTTAGCATTATCTTTCCCTCCTTGGTGCGTAGATCTCACTAAATCCTTCGCCTATCAATGCGAAGCCTAGGGAGAGAAGCATCACCATTAACCCGGGGAATGTTATGAGCCACCAGTAGCCTGACGGTAGGTAAGGTCTACCAGCGGAAAGATCGAATCCCCAGTCCGGAGTTGGAGCTGAAACTATAAATCCAAGAAAGCTCAATCCCGCTTCTGTCAGTATCGCATCAGCAACGCTAAGAGAGAAAACAACAACGAGCGTTGGAATAAGATTTGGGAGAATATACTTTCGCATTATTCTAAGATCGTTAGCTCCCATAGCCCTTGCAGCTTCGACAAAAAGGCGGGACTTGAGGCTTAGAGTTTGACCTCTAATCATCCTGAAATACGTGGGGATGTAGACAACCGAAATTGCAACAACAGCGTTGAATACACTCGGACCTAAAACGGCTGCAATTGCTATTGCCAAAATTAGCCCGGGGAAGGCATACGTACTGTCCATCAGAACCGAGAGAACTCTATCGAGTTTGCCACCGTAATAACCTGAAAAAAGACCTAACGGAACACCGATGACCATAGAAACAAAAGAGGCAGTTAAAACAACGGCGAGGACGATTCGGGAACCAAAAACTACTCGGGAGAATATATCCCTCCCAAGATTGTCCGTCCCCATTATGTGCTTGGGGCTTGGTGGTTGCAGAATATCCCCCGTTGACTTTACGGGATCGTAGGGAGCAATGACAGGGGCAAATACAGCCATTAAAATGATTATTAGCACTATCGTAATCCCGGCAAAGACTAAATTCCTTCCCTCGGTCTCAGGTATGAAGCTGAATATCGTAGTTGCTAAATTTTTTACTTCCATTTTTTCACCTCAGTATCTGATTCTCGGATCGAGCAACGCATAAATCAAATCGACTATCAAGCTGATCAGAGCAACAAAGATCGCGTAGAAGACTATAGCCCCTTGAACAGTCGTATAATCACGATAGGTTATTCTTTCAATCAGCAGAGTTCCCATTCCCGGCCAAGAGAAAGTTGATTCCGTTAGGACAGCTCCTGCGAGCAGTATCGCAAACTGCAAACCCATGAGCGTTACGACTGGAATGAAAGCATTCTTTATCGCATGGTATACGACTTTCACAGATCTAACTCCCCTCGCTTTGTAAGCCATTATGTAATCTTGGCTCAGCACATCTATGAGATTGTTTCTAACAAGCCTCGTGTAAGCACCGGAAAGCACGATCCCAAGTGTTATCGATGGTAACACGAGATGGGCTAAGGCATCTGCAAAGGCTTCAAAATTGAGAGTAATCAGGCTATCTATGATGTAAAGCCCTGTAATTCTGTCGGGAGCAAGACCGGGTGTGATTCTACTTCCAATGGGGAGTAGTTGAAGGTAAACACCAAAGATCATCTGAAGTAGCATACCAAACCATGGGATAAAGAGCGTGTAAGCTACAATGCTGTAAATCCTCATAGATGCATCTATTTTGCCACCTCTTCTGAAAGCGGCGATTGATCCAGTTAAAAGCCCGAGTATAACGCTTATTATGAAACCGAAGATCGAGAGTTCGAGCGTGGCGGGGAAGTGATCCATTATCTCATCGATTACAGGTCTCCTTCCCCATATCATTGATCTTCCGAGATTTCCCGTGAAAATGCTGGTAAGGTAATCAATATACTGCTGAAAAATTGGCTTGTCCAATCCAGCCTCGTGTCTGAGCTTTTGCAGAACTTCCTCAGGCACCTTCTGTCCGACCATTGCGGTTATGGGATCTCCGGGAATAATTCGTAAGATAAAGAAAACTATTGTGAGGAGTATTAGGACTGTTGGAATGACCGCAAGCAATCTTGTGAGGAGATATATCTTAAGTGAAGCCATCGCACCAAAACAGAGTTAAGGTTTAATAAATATTTTTACCAAAAAAAATAATTAAGAAATTTCTATAAGGTAGTATCTCAGTATCATCGTTGGATCGAGCACGATTCCACTAACGTCCTTCTTGGCGACGAGCGTCAGCTTCAACTGAACCAGTGGCACAATCGGTGAGTCTTCAGCAAGCTTCTCTTGTATTTGCTTGTATAACTGTTCTCTCTCCTCCATTGTTGCGGCTATTTGTGCCTTGTTGAGTAAATCATCCATTTCTGGATCGCAGTATGGATATCCTAACCAGTTGTTTGCGGTGCACTTGAGGAACGGTGATGTATAATCATCGGGATCGAGATAGTCCGGATACCAGCCGAAGAGGGATGCCATCATCGCACCCTTTCTCGCGTAATCGACGTAAGTTGACCACTCTGCACTCTTAAGCTCGACCTCGACCATCCCCGTAGCTTCAAGCTGCTCCTTCAGCACTTGGGCGAGATCCTTCTCGGTGTCACCGTAGTGGGTTGGTGTCCACCACAGCTCAAGTTTCAGCCTGTTTTCCTCACTGTATCCCGCTTGCTGCAGGAGCTGTTTTGCAACCTCGATGTTTCCATCACCGTATTTCTCAAGGAAGACATCTTCGTGGCTCCACATTCCCTTTGGAATTAACGAGTAGAGCGGCTCAGCCGAACCCATGTATACTCTTTCGACTATGTCAGGTCTGTTTACAGCGGCGGCAATCGCCTGCCTTACGAGCTTGTTCGTCGTTGGATATCCGTAGGATTCATTGCCGTTAAGGACAAGGTATCTTATAGCGGCACCCGGTGCCTCGTAGACCTTAAAGTTCGGGTTCTGAGAGAGGGACTGAATGTCAACCGGTGTAAGGGTTCTCCATGCTATATCGATCTCGCCCCTCTCCAAAGCGAGCCTGAGTGTTGTGGCATCTTTGTAGAACTTAATCACAACTCTGTCGACCTTTGGCTTTTCACCGAAGAAGTTCTCATTGGTTTCAAGAATCATCTCCTGATCTCGGACCCACTTGACTATTTTGAAGGGACCAACACCACCGGCGGTCTGGTCGGGATCGATCTCGTCCGGCTTATAGTTGGGATGCACTGGGAAGTAGGGTGGCGTTGCGAGTAATGCAAGGAAATACGACGCCGGTTTGTTCAGTATAAACTTCACAGTGTAGTTGTCGACGGCTTGCACATCTTCTACAAAATCAGTAACGAGCCAAGATGGGTCGCCTCCAAGCTTCATTACTCTCTTAACGCTTCTGACAACATCTTCAGCCGTGCATGGAGTTCCGTCAGCGAACTTCAGATCCTTTCTGAGATGGAATGTATAGACCAAGCCGTCATCAGAAACCTCCCAGCTTTCCGCTAAGTATGGCTCAAGTTCCGTAGTTCCCGGCTTATATCTTACGAGTCCACCCATAATGTTGTTCATTACTTCCCATGTAAAGAAGTCGTAGGCGTTTGCGGGGTCGAGTTCTGTTATTTTGTCTGTAACTCCGATTGTTATGACTTTCTCTTCCTTAGGAACCTCTTGCTGAGCACAGCCAAAGAAGAGGACTGCCGCTATTAGCACGGCTACTAATACACCATACTTTCTCAGCATATTAGAAAAATATCTCTTCTAATTTAAATAATTAACCACCATTAAAATATCCTGTATCCCAACTTCTCCACGAGCTCTCTTCTCTCCTTTCTTTCCTCTTCATTTTCGATCTTTTCAACCTTCTGTCCATCGACGGCACCAAGGACAGCTCTTCCCAACTCTGTTTCAGCTACTAAGATTTCTATCGGATTTGCAGAGGCAACAAAAACATTACAGACACCGGGATGATTCTTTATCGTGTTGAGAACATTTATCGGAAAGGCGTTTTCTACAAAGACTACGAAAACGTGACTTGCACCAATGTTAAGGGCGTTTTTCGCCGCCAATTCTTTCAGCGTCTCGTCATTTCCCGTAACTCTCGTGAGTTTTGGAGCCGCCTCGTTCATGGCAACGGCACACTTTATATTGGGCACTGCGGTGAGCAAAGCTCTGAAAAGGTCATCACACGTAAAGACTGTGAAGTTTCCCTGCCCGATAATCACTTGATATTTGCAGTCCGGATTTTCGATTTTAATAACGTCAAGCTTCATATCAAGACCTCTTCAAACTCATAGATAATCCTTTCGAAAGTTTTATGTTATCGGGGAGCATCCGAAAAACATGGATGAGCTATTCGTCTACATCAACGGCGAATTCGTTCCCGAAAGCCAAGCGAAAATAAGCGTTTTTGATCATGGTTTTCTCTACGGAGATGGTGTATTTGAAGGAATAAGAGCCTACAACGGTAAAGTTTTCAAGCTCTACGAGCATCTTGACAGGCTCTACGACTGTGCCAAGGTCATAGATTTGAAAATACCCCTTACAAAGGAAGAATTCGCTGAAGCGATCTTGGAGACCTTGCGGAGAAATAAGCTCCGGGATGCATACATCCGACCCATAGTCACAAGAGGTGTTGGTGATCTTGGACTAGATCCGAGGAAATGTCCCGAACCCACCGTAATAATAATAACAAAACCTTGGGGAAAGCTTTACGGAGATTTATACGAAAAAGGACTTAAAGCTGTTACTGTCACTGTCAGAAGGAATGCCATCGATTCGTTGCCTCCGAATCTGAAATCTCTGAACTACTTGAACAACATCCTCGCAAAGATTGAGGCGAATGCGAAAGGAGGCGATGAGGCGATATTCCTCGATCATAACGGATACATCTCGGAAGGGAGCGGCGACAACATTTTCGTCGTCAAGAATGGAGAGATTTTAACACCACCGACCCTGAACAATCTCAAGGGAATAACGAGAGCCGTTGTAATCGAAATAATAAAGGATCTCGGAATTCCGTTCAAGGAAACCAATATAGGACTGTTTGATCTGTATACAGCTGATGAGGTATTCGTTACGGGGACGGCGGCGGAGATAGCACCCGTCACGATAATAGACGGAAGAGCGATAGGAGACGGCAAACCGGGGAAGATAACAAAGATGCTTATGGAGAAATTTAGTGAAATAACGGAAAAAGAAGGTGTCGACATCTACCCATGATAGTCACATTGGTTGTGGAGCTTGAAGACAAACCGGGACAACTCTTAAGGGTTATCGAGCCCATATCCCAACTCGGTGGCAACATAATCAGCATAGTTCACGACAGAAACAAGATTACACCCCTCAACAGGGTTCCCGTAGAGTTTACCCTCGATATAGCTCCCAAAAGACTTGAAGAACTTATTGAAAGATTAAAGCAAAACGAGATTTATATCAGAAGCTACAACGAAATTAAACTCTCCGCTTCAACATCACTTCTATTAATCGGTCACATTATCCACACAGATCTCAGCGACACCGTTAACAGAATAGACTCAACCGGATTCGCCGAAGTGGTCGAAATCAACATAAGCATGCCCCACCTCAATAGACCCTCAACAGCCATCATAACGATTTCAGCGAAAAGCGAAAGACATCTAAAGGAGGCTGTAGAAATCCTAAAAGATGTTTGTAAAGATAAGAAAATCCTCGTAATTGAACCTTTAAATGATGATCTTATATGATCCGCATAGCTATTTTCGGATTCGGAACGGTCGGGAGAGGAGTTGCCGAAGTTCTGCTCAGAAAAGAAAGCCAGCTCAGGAATCTCATCGGTGATTTTAAAGTTGTTGCGATTGCCGATTCAAAAAGTTCCCTCTACGGCGATTTTGATCTCAGAGAGGCTATAGAATACAAGATCAAGCACGGAAAATTGCCAAAGAATGAGAGAGCCCGTGATCTATTCGATATCGAAAGCTTTGATCTGTTAATCGAAACGACTCCGACAAATGTCTTTGACGGCGAACCGGGACTCGGATATATTAGGGAAGCTCTGAGACGTGGGATTCACGTTGTAACATCAAATAAGGGTCCTCTTGTTGTGGCTTTCAAAGAGCTGATTAAGCTGGCTGAGAAAAAGGGAGTCCATTTGGGCTACGAAGCAACAGTGGGGGGAGCGATGCCAGTAATAAAGCTCGTTAAAAAAGATCTTGCAGGAAATCAGATAATCAAGATACTCGGAATTCTGAATGGGACTTGCAACTACATCTTGTCAAGGATGGAGAGTGAAAAAATCAGTTACGATCAGATAATCTTGGAAGCTCAGCAGCTCGGGATTGCGGAGGCTGATCCCAGCTACGATGTCAATGGGATAGATGCCGCCGCAAAGCTCGTGATAATAGCGAATTCTTTGCTCGGATTGAATGCCAAATTCGAGGACGTTAGGATCACGGGAATCAAGAAGATTACTCCAGAAGCCTTCGACGTAGCTCTTGAAAAGGGATACACGATAAGACTTATAGCGGAGGCGGATGAAGATGGAAAGCTCGAAGTGGCTCCCAGACTCGTAAAGCTGACGAATCCCCTCGCAATATACGGGACGCTGAACGCTCTTCTGATAAAGGCTGATCTGGCGAAAGAAGTTTTCGTGATAGGAAGGGGTGCTGGAAAATACGAAACTGCAAGTGCAATAATCTCCGACATAATCGACATATATGCGAGATGAGCTCTATCTGGCGAAATTCCTAATTGGACTTGCGTTTCTGATTGTAGCGAGCAAAATGGATTTGGATAAAAGGGAAGTCCCCAATAAAGTATGGAAATACATGTTTTTGGCGATTTTTCCGCTAACGCTGATCGAGCTGATCGTATACAACGAGCTTTTGATCGCTGTTGTCCAGACGGTTCTCGTCGTGGGATTGTCGCTGCTCTTTTATTATTTGGGGTTGTATGGAGGTGCCGATGCAAAGGCTTTGATAGTCTTGGCGGTTCTATTCCCCCACTATCCAGAGTTTCTTTTTTTCCCGCTCTACAGGGGATTATCATTTGCATTCTCAACTCTCTTCAATTCCGTTATTTTTGCACCTTTCCTGCCAATAGTTTTCCTTTTCAGAAACGTTATCAAAGAAGGATTTGATAGAAAGAACCTGCTCAACTACTTTATCGGAAAGAGAGTCAATGTCAATGAGATACCGAAACATCATGCACTTCTTGAATTTATCGATGAAAAGGGAAACCTTGCAAGAGTCAGAAGAGGTGTCGAGCCTGATGAGGCGATTATCAAAAGGCTGAAGGAAGCAGGAATTAAAAAAGTCTGGGTTACCCCCCAAATTCCGTTCATAGTCTTCATAACGTTTGGATACGTTGTTGCCTTTTTTATCGGAAGTCCGATCGAGTTTCTAATCCAAAGATACTTTCTCTCTCAAAATCTATGAACACCTCTTCTTCGCTCCCAAAACGCAAGCGGATGATTCTACTTGAGTCAACTTTCCCGATGACTGACGCCGATAACCAGTGTTTTTTGAAGACTTTCAAGACTTCATCGGCACGATCTGTCGTAACGCAGAATCCGCAGGCGGGATAGCTCAACAACCACTGCGTTAAATCCACGTTTTCAGGTTTAGGAATCCTGTCTATGCAGACGGTGGCACCCTTATCGCTCGTCTCAAGCATCATTGCGATCGTTCCAATCATCCCCGGATTGCTTATATCCTTCCCCGCATTTACGAGTTTTTTTTCAGCTAACTCCACCATTGAATCGAACTGCCATATCAGGATTGACGGGTCTTTATCCGTGGAATCGAAATTGTATGGTAAATTCTTTCGCGGTTTTCCGTCGATATCTACGGCAACCACGATGTCGTCGCCATCCTTAGCCGTGTTTGACCTGATTACACAACCTTTCCTCGCTAAACCGATCATTGCGACATCGATCGAG
The DNA here is from genome assembly GCA_965561205.1 of uncultured Archaeoglobaceae archaeon. Classification (GTDB taxonomy): domain Archaea; phylum Halobacteriota; class Archaeoglobi; order Archaeoglobales; family Archaeoglobaceae; genus Geoglobus. The sequence goes on from CBEWZU010000005.1 coordinate 34,381, forward strand.
TTTTGAGGGGCGTCCGGATGGACGTGTCCTTTAAGTATTTTTATCCCGAATTTCTTTGCGGCATCCGTAATCCCTCTTTTTATTTCTTCTAAGGACTCCTCATCCGTAGCGGAAACTACGTTAACGGCGTATTTCGGTCGGGCACCCATTGCGTAAATGTCGTGGACATTCACAAGGATCGAGACAAAGCCACCCCAGTAGAGATCTTTTTCAAGAACCTTGTGCCATATTCCATCTGTCGTGAAAACGATTGTGTAATCCGATAGATCGAAAAATCCCGCATCTTCTCCGAAGAAATCCCGAACAAGATCTTGAAATCTTCCGGTGAATTTCTTTCTCAAAATCCCCGGATAGCTTTTCAGCTCGTTTATGATCTTTTTCAGTTCCATCGATGTGAGAAATATCTTAAAAACTCTTAAAAGTTTCTCGAATATGGTAAGATTTGTCTTTATCGATTCCGCCCTTGAAACGATCCCCAAGGAGATATCGAGACATCCCGTAATCCTGAAAGAAGCTAAGAAAAGGAAAAAGAAACCGGAAGAAATTCTTCTCGACGATTCAAAGCACTACAGAGCAATGAAGCTATTAAAGGACAGAGAAAAAAGAGGAAGACCCGACATAATCCACGTTTGCCTTTTAATCCTCCTCGACTCCCAGATAGAAGACTTAGAAATCTACATTCACACTTACAACAATAATGTGATTAGGATTAATAGGAAGACGAGGATCCCAAGAAACTACAACAGATTTGTAGGTCTCATGGAAGATTTGTTCAAAAAGAAGGTTATAAAGTCTGATGGCTTAAAGCTCCTCGAAATCACAGATTTGGGACTTGAAGACGTTCTTAAAGAAAAAATTTTGGTTATGAAAGAGGGCGGCAGACGGATCAAACCCGAAGATATCGCGAAGTGTTCGACAATCTGTATCGGTGGATTCCAGCATGGTGATTTTAGCAAGCACGCCTATAACGTTTTCAAGAGAAAAAAAGCGGAATTTGTTGGATTGGGAGAGAGACCCCTGACAAGTCTTTACGTCACATACAAAATTGTATGCATGATAGAAGGGTTTTTTAACTAAACCGCAAAACAACACACATGAAATTTGTAGCATTCTCAGATACCCACGATAATGTGGAGGCGATAAGAGATTTACTAAAAGAAATAACAAAAGAGAAGGCTGATCTTTTCTTCCATGCTGGGGATGTTATCTCCCCCTTCGCCCTAAGAGAGTTCTCAGGATTGAAAAACCTATACATCGCCTTCGGAAATAACGATGGCGACAGACAGAAATTAATAGAAATAGCCTTGCTGAACGGATGGAAAATCGCCGACGTGATAACTTTCGAGAACATCGCGGTCTACCACGGAACGACGAAGGGGATCTTGGATCTCCTTTCGAAAAAATTCAAGATAGTGATTTACGGGCACACTCACGAAGCGGAAATAAAAAAGGATGGAAGCGTAACACTCGTTAATCCCGGAGAGGTTTGTGGTTATTTAACAGGAAAGAGAAGCTACGCCATATACGAAGACGGCGAATTCAGTATTGTGGAATTCTAAGAGGTGAAAGGATGAAAGACGGTATCCTGAGAGTCGTGAATCTTGGAGTAAAAGTTGGAGGGAAAAAAGTCCTCGAAAACGTGAATCTTTATATTAAAAAGGGGGACACGATAGCTCTATTTGGTCCCAACGGTAGTGGTAAGTCCACGTTGATGAACGCACTCATCGGTGATCCGAGATACGAAGTATCAGACGGCAGAATATTCTTCAAAGGTGAAGATGTAACAAACAAGGAAACTGATTACAGAGTTAGAATGGGAATGGGGATTGCTTTTCAAACACCTCCAGCGATAAACGGCGTGAAATTAATAGACGTCCTAAAAAAGATTGCCGAAATAAGGGGCATCAGTGAAGACAAAATTTATGAATACGCCGAATACCTTAACATGACTGATTTCCTAAACAGGGACATCAACAAAGGTTTCTCCGGTGGAGAAGTTAAGAGGAGTGAGCTCCTCCAGCTTCTTGTCATGAACCCCGACTTCGCAATGCTTGACGAACCCGACAGCGGCGTTGATCTTGAGAACATTGCTCTGATAGGAGAAGCAATCAAAAAGCTTTTACAGAGGGACTTACCAAAGAAAGAGAGAGAAAAATCGGGAATTATAATCACCCACACTGGAAATATCTTGGATTACGTTGATGCGGATTACGGATTGATACTTTATAAAGGTAGAATCGCCTGCATCGGTAATCCCTACGATATTCTTGAAGAGGTTAGGAAAAACGGCTATGAGGGGTGTGTGAAAAAATGTCTGAGAGAATTCAAGAACCTGAATCAATAGATAGGAAAAAACTCGAAAGCGTCGGGATAGAACTCGATAGAAGAAGAAGATCGGCCACCTTTGTTCAGGTAGATCAGGATGTAAAAGCGGCTTCAAGCTTCTTCGAAGGCGTGGAGATAATGAGCGTAAGAGACGCCCTTGAGAAATACGACTGGGTAGAGGATTACTTCTGGAAGGCTGTGGATAGGGAAAAGGACGATTACACGAGAGAGGCTGCCACCGATTTCAACGGTTATTTTATAAGGGCAAAAGAAGGTGCAAAAATCCAGATTCCTGTGGAAGCCTGTCTTTACCTTAGGACAAAGGGGTTAAAGCAAAAGGTTCACAACATCATTATAGCGGAGGAGGGAAGCGAGCTCAACGTGATAACTGGATGCACTTCCCATCCCGGTGTTATTTCGGGAATGCACATCGGAATAAGTGAATTTTTCGTCAAGAAGGATGCAAAGCTAACGTTCACAATGATCCACAGCTGGGAGAGTGACATCGAGGTGCGACCGAGGAGCGGAATCATCGTAGAGGACAACGGAATCTTCATAAGCAATTACGTCCTTATGAGTCCCGTTAAAACCGTCCAGATGTATCCGGTAGCTTATCTGAACGGAGAGAATTCGAGAGCAATCTTCAACAGCATAATCGTTGGACTTGAAAACAGTTATATCGATGTGGGAAGCCGTGCCGTTTTAAACGGTGAAAAAAGCAGTGCCGAAATAGTTTCAAGAACTATAAGCAAGGGAGGAAGCATAATCGCAAGAGGTAATCTGACGGGCAACGCTCCCGATGTAAAGGGACATTTGGAGTGCCGTGGTTTAATGCTCTCGGAAAACGGTAGCATAGTCGCCATTCCAGAGCTTGAAGCGAGATATCCCAACATCGAATTGAGTCACGAAGCAGCTATCGGAAAAATAGCAGAGGAGGAAATATTCTACCTCATGGCGAGGGGTTTTTCAAGGGATGAGGCAACTGCGGCGATAATTCGGGGATTCCTTGATTTGGAGGTAAAGGGAATTCCCCCCGTCCTCAAGGCTGAAATAGATAAAGCTATAAGTCTCGTTGAAAAGGAGATTCTATAATGTGGAGCATTCTTAAGGCTTTAAGGGAAAATCCCGAAATTCTTTTCGAATCCCAGAGAAGAAGGGGAGAAAGCACCGAGCTTGTCGAGAAAGCAATGGAACTCGATAAACTTTGGAGAAAAAAGCTCTATGAACTGAATAACCTCAGGAAGGAAAGAAACGAGCTCTCAAGGAGGATTAAAAGTGAAAAGAGCGAGGAACTGATAAAAAGGGCGAAAGAGCTATCAAAGGAAATAAAGGAGAGGGAAAACGAGTTAAAAGAGATTGAAAAGGAACTCAACTCCGTTCTCCTCTCTATCCCAAATATCATTCACGAATCAGTCCCGATAGGAGAGGACGAGGATGATAACGTCCCCATTCGTTTTTGGGGAAAAGCCAAAGTTTACAGGGATCATCTCGATGATTTTTTGAGACAGACCAACGGAAAAGCCGAATACGAAGTCTACGACAGGCCTTTTACAGGTCACGCTGATGCGGTTGAAAAGTTCGGATGGGCTGACATCGAAAGGGCGGCAAAAGTAGCCGGATCCCGTTTCTACTATCTATTCGACGATCTCGTGTGGCTTGACTTCGCTCTAACGCTATACGCTCTCGATTTTCTAAAGAAAAAGGGGTTTAAGGTTGTTAACCCACCGTATATGATGCGTAGGGAGGCTTACGGCGGTGTAACAGCATTCAGCGACTTTGAGGAGGTTATTTACAAGATCGAGGACGAGGATTTATATCTAATAGCGACGAGCGAGCATCCTTTGGCGGCGATGCATATGAACGAAACTCTCGGAGAGGACGAACTTCCCCTACTCTATGCGGGAGTCTCCCCGTGTTTCAGGAAGGAAGCCGGTGCCCACGGTAAGGATACCAAGGGGATCTTCAGAGTTCATCAGTTCAACAAAGTGGAGCAGTTCGTTTACTGCCTTCCAGAGGAGAGTTGGGATTGGCACGAAAGGCTGATTGAAAATGCTGAAGAGCTATGGAGGGGCTTGGGCATCCCCTACAGAGTTGTGAATATATGCACCGGTGATTTGGGCATTGTAGCCGCCAAAAAATACGATTTGGAGGCATGGATGCCCGCCCAAGGGAAATTTAGGGAGATGGTTTCCTGCAGTAACTGCACTGATTGGCAAAGCTACCGCCTTAACATAAGGTTTGCTGAAAAGAGAGGTCTCCCATCAAAAGGATTCGTTCACACTCTGAACTCGACGGCAATCGCTACGACGAGAGCGATAACAGCGATAATCGAAAATTTCCAGCTTGAAGACGGGAGAGTTGAGATACCAAAGGTTCTGAGGAAATATCTTGATCCCATTGAGTCAGCTCCCAAAGATTTTATAGAGCCTAAAACGTTATAAATTATCCCCCTCTACTTTCATCGTGAGGATCTACGTGGTTTATAATTTAGGGCAGTATAATCATCTCATCCATAGAACCCTAAGAGATTTAGGAGTCGAAAGCAAACTAATAAGCAATGAAACCCCGCTGGAAGAGATTGACGCTGACGGTCTCGTGATCGGAGGAGGCCCAAGCATAGAGAAATCTGGTAGGAGTTTAGAATACGTGAAGCTCGAAATCCCCATTCTTGGGGTCTGCCTTGGCCATCACATAATCGCCGTAGCTTTTGGAGGTGAAGTGGGTAAAGGAAAGGTAGGAGGATACGCAGAGGTCGAAGTCGAGATATTAGAGCAGAACGAAATCTTTAAGGGTTTTCCATCAAAAATAAAGGTATGGGCAAGTCACATGGATGAGGTAAAGAGAATGCCCGAAAGCTTTAAGCTTCTTGCTAAATCGGATATCTGCAACATCGAGGCGATGAGGCATAAGAAAAAACCGATATTCGGAGTTCAGTGGCATCCCGAAGTTTATCATTCCCAGTTCGGAGTGGAACTTTACAAAAACTTCATAAAAATCTGCAGAAAATGAAGAAAACCGTCATCCTCAGTCTAACGCTCCTACCAATGATGATTTCAAGCGGTATGGTCTATTCGGTTTTGCCGATTTACATCGCAGAAGAGCTTAAAGCGACGAAAACCGAAGTCGGAAGCATCTTCACCTTGGGTGCCCTTTCCGGGCTGATTACAGCATACATTTTCGGTAAGATAGCAGACAGAATCGGTAGAAAACCCCTTATCCTTACAGCTCAGATAGGATTTGCAACGGTAATGCTGTTCTACTCTCTCATCTCCCAAAAGACGTTCGCATATTTCATTCAAATCCTTGAGGGAATGTCATGGGCTATGCTTGGGGTGGCGGCTCCCGCTATGATAGCAGATTTGAGCAAAAAACATGAAAGAGGGAAAGCTATGGGAATTTATTCGACAAGCTGGAATTTCGGCTGGGTTGTTGGTCCCTTTTTTGGCGGGCTACTTTCCGATAGCTTCGGCTTTAGGTTTATGCTCAGAGTTTCGTTCATTATGCTACTTATCGGCTTTACAGCGAGCTACTTCGCCTTAAGGAGGATGGAATGATGTTTTGTTTGTATCCGCACTCTGGACACTTCCCGTTTTTTAGGTTTATCTTCCGGACGTAAAATCCGTATCTGTCTATGATTAGGGCACCACAGTTCGGACAGAACGTCTTCTCGTATTTGTGTCCCCAGACATTCCCGATATAGACATATTCCACTCCAACCTCTTTTGCTATTTCAACGGCTTTTTCGAGGGTTGAAACGGGAGTCGGCTCGCGATCGAGCATTTTGAAATCGGGATGAAATCTTGAGAAATGGACTGGGATTTTCCTGTCGAGGGATACAATCCATTCGCAGAATTCTTTTATCTCTTTTTCATCATCGTTCAATCCCGGAATGACGAGATACGTGATCTCGATGAATATATCCTTTTTGTGCATGTATTCAACGCTTTCTAAAACTCTGTCCAGCCTTGCGTTGCATATCTTTCTGTAGAATTCGTCGTTAAAGGCTTTCACGTCAACATTTGCCGCATCGAGGACATCGAACTGATCTATGGCTTCACGGCTCATGTATCCGTTTGTCACGTATGTGATGTAGCAGTCGGATTCTTTTTTAAGAAGTCTGCTCGAATCGAGGGCGAATTCGTGGAGAATTGTGGGTTCGTTGTATGTCCAAGAAACTCCGTCGGCTCCCAATTCCTTTGCGAGCTTTACGACATCCTCCGGCTTAAGCTCCCTCAGATACGGATAATTTATGTCGGCGAAGCTTATTTCGTAATTCTGACAGTGCTTACACCTGAAATTGCAACTAACACTACCGAAGGAGAGCGTCTGAGTTCCGGGCATGAAGTTGTGAAAGGGTTTCTTCTCGATTGGATCGATATTGATTGAAGAGATAAGCCCGTAATTGTAAACCATCAGTTTCCCGTTTTCGTTCTTTCTTACCCTACAGATCCCCCATTGATTGTTTTTCAACTTGCAGTGATGCATGCAGGTTTTGCATTCGACAACGCCGTTTTTTCTCTCATAAAGATATGACTCTACGATCATATTCAATAGTTTGTGATGGATTAATTTAAATTGTTCCACATCCGAGACAGTTCGGATCTCTCTCGACCTTTATATCAACAAACTCCATAGATAGAAAATCCATGTAGAGCAGTCTATTTGTTATTAGATTACCTACTCCTAAGAGATATTTGATAGCTTCCAATGCTTGCATAGCTCCTACGACTCCCGGAGCTGCACTGATCACTCCAAATTCTTCGGAAGTGATAACTTCCTTTGGAATGCTTTTAAACAGGCACCGGTAACACGCGGTAGTTTTTGGGATAACTGTCATGATTTCGCCCATGAATCCCACAGCCGAAGCGTGGACGTAGGATGTGTTATATCTGATACACAGGTCGTTTATGAAAAATTTGGATTCCAAATTGTCGGTGCAATCCAGAACAATATCGTATTTTTTGATAATTTCGGGAATTTCTTCGATTTTCGTGGGATACGCATCAACTTTAATGTCCTCGTTCAACTCTTTTACAAAAATTTTCGCCGATACCGCTTTGTTGAGCCCGATCTTTCCAGCGTGAATTGTCTGTCTCTGGAGATTGCTAATTTCAACCCGATCGTAATCGACAATTCCCAACATCCCAACACCCGCCGCAGATAGGAACTGAATAGCTGAGCTTCCGAGTCCTCCGGCACCGATTACGAGAACTTTTGATTTCAGAAGTTTCTTCTGTCCTTCTACGCCAACTTCCGGAATTTTTATCTGCCTCGAATACTTTTCTATCTGGATTCTATTCAGCATAATTGATCTTCTTTCTCAAGATTAAAATGCTTCAGCAAAAATTAAATAACCATGTCTTTGAGAAAAAGCGATGAATCTCGATAGATATTCTCCGAACAATCTGAGAAGACCATCAAAGGGGATGATAAACGTCCATCCAATCCAAAGGGGAGGAATTCTGAGCGAAGAAGCCCGGGAGATATTAGCAGAATGGGCAGATGGATACTCTGTATGTGATCTATGCATTAAGGGTAGGGTTGATCTCCTCGAAAATCCCCCCATATCTGAATTTAAAAGAGATCTTGCAGAATTCCTAAATATGGATGATGTCAGGTTTACGGCGGGAGCAAGACATGCGAAATACGCAATTATGTCAAATTTTAGGGGGAAGACGATCGTCCTCGATTCCCTTGCCCATTACACATCATACATAGCTGCGGAATTTAACGAAATGAAAATTTACGAAGTCCCAAATACGGGATATCCCGAATTCAGGATAGATCCCGAAAAATACGCAGATGTTTTCGAAAAAGTCAAGGAAGATACGGGAAAATACCCTGATCTCGCTTTACTAACCCACGTAGATTACAGATTTGGTAATATGGCTGATGCGAAAAAAGTAGGAAAGATCTGCGAAGAATTCGGAGTTCCCTTAATCTTAAACACCGCTTATACTTCGGGAATCATGGAGATTGACGGAAAAAAGCTAAAAGCCGACTACATCGTGGCGAGTTGCCACAAAAGCTGGGCGGCTACCGCACCCATCGGGCTTCTTGCTTCAAACGATTCCGAGATATTTAAGAAATCAGAAATTCAAACAGCTGACGGTAGATCATTCAAGCATAAAGAAATCTCCCTCTTTGGATGTTCTCCCGTTTACGGTCTGCCCGTAATGACGTTAATGGCGTCATTTCCTCACGTCGTTAAAAGAGTGAAAAAATGGGATAAGGAAGTTAAAAAAGCCAGATGGGTCGCAAATGAGCTTGAAAAAATTGAAGGAATAAAGCTCTTGGGCGAACGACCGAAAAATCATACGCTTATGCAGTTTGAATCTCCCTCCTTCCACGAAATAGCAAAGAAACACAAGAAGAGGGGGTTTTTCCTTTATCACGAACTTAAAAAAAGGGGGATATTCGGAGTTCAGCCGGGGATGACGAAAAGTTTCAAAATAAACGTTTACGGACTTAGCTGGGATGAACTTGAAAAAGTTACAGAAGCTTTTAAGGATATCGCCGAGAAATACGGTTTAAGCGTAGAATGAGAGTCTTTGTCGTCCACTATTCGGAGATTGCTCTTAAGGGAAAAAATCGATCGCTCTTCGAGAAAAAATTAGTCGAAAACATAAGGAGAAAAGTAGATGCAAATATTAGAAGGGAAAGCGGAAGAATTATCATCGAGGACGATAACGCAGAAATCTCTGAATTGCTGAGGAAAATACCGGGGATAAAATATTTCGCACTTGCGGAGGTTGCCGGTCTGGATATAGAGGAGATAAAAGAGAAAGCTCTTTCCCTTGTGAGCGGTAGAACGTTCAAAGTGGAGACAAAGAGAAGTAACAAGAAATTCTCCCTAACATCCCTTGACGTTAACAGGATAGTTGGCGAATATATCTTGAAAAAAAAGAAAAACATCAAAGTAAACCTAAAAAACCCTGAAACGACTGTTTTCATCGAGATATGTGATAGACGGTGTTACCTTTACACAAAAAAGATCTATGGCGTAGGGGGATTGCCCTGCGGAGTTTCAGGAAAAGTTGTTGCCCTTCTATCTGGGAAGAAGAGTGCGTTAGCATCGTTTCTGATGATGAAGAGGGGAGCCGAAGTGGTAGCGGTTAATTTCTCAAAAACAAATGAGATTGTTGCTTATGCAAAAAAGCTTTCGAAACATCACGGGATAAAGCTCTACATAATCCCCCAGATCGTTAGCAAAGAGGAGATGATCAAAATAGCTAACGAAATTGCTAAGAAAGAGAATGCAAAGGGAATCGTTGTTGGTGATGTGATCCCGGAGACCGGAGACATCGAGTCATTGAGTAAAGTGTATTCCCTTTCAGAATTACCCGTTTTCACTCCCGTAATATGTTTTGATAACATCGAGTATCCCGTTGAGATTATGGAGAGGAAGCCTGTTAGCAGAATGGAAATTGTTGAATTTAACTGTTAATTCTTTATGTTTTGAATGAATGTGTCTATTTTGGATCTATTTTAGAAAGATTTATGAGAATTCCGATAGAGTTGCACAATATGGGTAAATTAGATATTCCCAAAGTTGGAGAAATTATAGAAGAAGCTATTGAGACTATCCTAAAAAAGTATAGTATAAAAACACTCAAAGAATTATTTGAAACAATATCATTTTCGGAAGTGGTGAATAAAGTGGAGGAGGAAGCTGAAAATCTATACAGAAATTATGAGCGAGAGGCTATAAAAAAATACTTACAAAATAGAGGATTAGCGAATAAAGATGTTTTTGAAGCTATAGAGAAAATACTCGATAACAGCCTAATCACGAGTATAGCAAACATTCGAAGAAGTAGAGCTGGATTAACTTCCCAACAAATACTGGCTAAAGCTCTTAAAGAATTAGGTATCCCTTGCCAAATATCAAAGATTAGCTTTAAAGGATATAGACCAGATATTACAGTTCCTTCTGATATCGTTATTAAAAAGGATTTAAGTAAAGGTTTTGCAATAGCTGTTAAGAGAACCTTAAGGGAGAGATGGGCTGAGGATATAGATGTATTCAAATTTCCAAATAGTGCATTTGTTTTAATCAAGCCAGACTCAGATTTTACACCTGCTAAAGCTATGGATATGGTTAAAAGAGGTATGAAAAGTGTCTATATTCCTGACGATCTTTATGAAAAATACAAAGAAATATTAGAAAAAGAATTTAAGAATATATTCAAAAAACTTTCAGATTTGCCTAAAGATTTAATTGAATTCTTACAATCAAAAGAGAGTTCTTAATAAAAAATATATTGTCAATAATATGATGGATAGAAAACATTAAGTGCTTTATTCTTAGGTTGTTCAGACCCGAAATATAGTTTGTAATCGAAACATTTATCTACCTGGTAGAAACCTGGTATACTGGTCATGAAAAAAATAGCTTCAAGCAAGATTATGAAGAAATACATCATTAATATACCAAAAGCTGTAAGAGAAGCCTTAGATATTAAACCTGGGGATTACATAGACTGGTTCGTTAATGGTGATAGAATAACCATAAAGAAGAGGCGTGAAGAGAAATGATAAAAAGATTAACAGAGTTTGCTTTAGTTGAAGATAAAAGTGAAGATTGGACGTTTGCCGGTAAGGATACTAAATATCTTACCCATGGCTATCATCCTTACCCTGCAAGAATGATGCCTTTAATAGCGAAAAAGATTATGGAGAAGTATGCTACCAATAGAAACGATATAATTTTAGATCCATTCTGTGGATCGGGCACAGTATTAGTGGAGGCTGTTGTTCACAATAGGGATGTCATAGGTTTTGATATTAATCCTCTTGCTATACTAATAGCCAAGACTAAAACTACTCCCATTAATCCAAGAATCCTTAAGCAAAAGATTGATGAAATTCTTAATAATATATTCTCTGATAATTCGGAATATCCAGAACCGTCTTATATACCAAATTTACATTATTGGTTTAAACCAAAAGTTATAAAGGAACTATCTAAGATTCTTCATTACATTAAAAGTATCGAGGATGAGAATGTTTACAATTTCTTTGCTACTGCATTCTCTTATTGTGTATGGAAAGTCAGTAACATTAGAAAAGGAGAATACAAACTTTATAGAATGCGAAAAGAAGAATTAACCAAATGGAATCCTGATGTTTTATCTACCTTTGCTAAGATCCTTTATAATAATTTAGAAGGAATGAAAGAGTTCTATAAAATAATGCAGAACAAAACGGCGAAAGCAATCGTTTACCTTAAAGATGTTAGAGAAAGTGATTTGGAGAATGAAATTACTTTAATCTTAACATCTCCACCATATGGAGATAGTAAAACTACTGTTGCCTACGGGCAATTTTCCAGATATTCAGCACTGTGGTTAGGTCTTAAAGAAGTTATTAATGTAGATAAGAAATCATTAGGTGGAATTAGAAAGAAAGGTGACATTTCCAAATTAGAATCAAAGACATTAGAAGAGACTTTTAATAAAATATATGAGAGAGATCCAGAAAGAGCTTGGGATCTATATAGCTTTTTTTATGATATGGATATTGTTATATCCAAGTTGCCTAAAGCTTTAAAAGAAAGTAAAAGTCATATGGTATTTGTAATTGGAAATAGAACAATGAGAAGAATAAAAGTTCCTACTGATGAGATACTTGTTGAAATCGCTAAGAAATATGGATTTAAGCATGAGAAAACAATTTATAGGAGGATTCCAACTAAAAGAATTCCATGGGAAAACGCTCCCGAAAATATTTCTGGTATGAAATCTAAAACCATTAATTCTGAGTCAATAATAATATGGAAATTTTAAAAAGCAATTTCAACTATTTCTGCTTGATCATTTTTTGTCTCTTGTTGGATTCTATATTATTTACTACTGTTGACATGCCAATTTTACCTGTATCCTTGTATTCGTAATTGCAGTTGACCCCACTTGAATTTAGCTGATAATTTCTACGTCATCCTCTCCGAGATATTCACCTATTTGAACTTCGATTACCTCAAGGGGTATTGATCCGGGGTTCTCAATTCTGTGAAACTTTCCTGCGGGGACGAACGTGCTTTCACCGTTTTTTAGGAGAAATTCCCTATCGTCAACCGTTACTTTCGCGGTCCCCTTAACAACAATCCAATGCTCGCTTCTATGATAGTGTCTCTGGAATGGTAGCTTCTTTTTTGGTAGTATTGTCCTTCTATATATTTTGTAGAAATCTCCCTCCTCAAGGATTGTTAGAGAACCCCATGGATGGTAGACCGTTCTGTGAAATTCGGCTCTCTTATCCCCCCAGCTTTTTAAGATTTCCACGATTTTTCTGACTTTCTGTGCCGATTTTCTTGGACAAACGAGGACTGCGTCTCTCGTATCGACAATGACCATTCCGTCCAAATCTATCGCCGCTACGAGCTTTTCGCTAAAGATGAGATTGTTTTTTGAATCTATGACCAAGCAGTCGCCTCTTAACGTGTTACCGTTTTCATCTTTTTCAGATACCGAATAAAGGGCATCAAAGCTTCCGACATCACTCCACATAGTATTAAGGGGAACAACGGCAGCTCTGGTAGTTCTCTCCATAATTCCGTAGTCGATTGATATTTTCGGTAATTTTTTGTAGGCTTCCCCAATGTCCTCGATTTCAAATATTTTCAATATCTCAGGCTGGTGTCTCATACATTCCTCGAAGAATACGTCCGCTTTAAACAGGAACATTCCGCTATTCCAGTAATATCCTTCATTGACGAATTTTTTAGCGGTATCGTAATCAGGTTTCTCGGTGAACTCCTCAACTAAGTATCCGTGTTCAAGTCTCTTACCGGGTTTTATGTAGCCGTATCCCGTATGGGGATGGGTTGGCTTTATCCCGAACGTGACCAAATAGTTTTCGGCGAGTTTCTCCGCCTTTCTGAAAGCGTTTATATAGGATTCGTTAGCTTCGATTAGGTGATCTGAAGGAAGAACCGCTATTATCTCGTTTCCAATTTTCTCCATTATCACTTTCACTCCATAGCATACTGCGGGAAGAGTATTTTTCGCTTCAGGCTCGATCAATATATTTTCGTCAGGTAAATCCACTCCGATTTCTCTTAGCTGATCCCTCGTTAGGAATTTGTATCTCTCGTTTGCGACAATAAATATCTCATCGGGCTTAGAGAAGATCAGAGATCTTTTCACAGTTTTTTGGAAAAGTGAGGTCTCATCAAATTTAATAAACTGCTTTGGATAATACTCACGACTCAAAGGCCAAAGTCTCGTTCCACTGCCCCCTGCGAGGATGATCGTCTTCAAGCTATCACCCTAAATAGTTAGAACGCACATAAATATTAATATTGCTACACTTAATAACTTGACTAATCTCTTAGCGAATTTTTGTCTACAACAAAAAAAGAAAAACATAAGTAAGATTAAAAACATAATGTAAATCATGACGTGGTGTGATATTGGATGTTATGACTATTGCAGGGCATCTCATATGCCCAAGGACATTAGAGTGCTTTTCGTAGGGGAATCTCCACCCGCAGGTGGCAACTTTTTCTACTTTGGAGTGGGTAACCTATTCGTCAATACCATGACTGCGTTTCAAAATGCTTTTGGCATAATTTTTCCTGCCCCAGGGGCTTTCTTAGCTTTCTTTAGAGACTGCGGTTGCTATTTAGAGGATTTAATTCCTATACCGGGGTTAGACGTAGATACCTGCAGAACGATGAAATTTCCATCTAACTACCCTTTCCCAACGCTTTTAGATTGGTATATTGAGAGATTTCAATGTTGCTGGCTTGATAATCCCTTTATAAGACCGCTTGTGATAATTGTTGTCGTAAAGCGTGTGTTCAAAGAACTTAAGAGAAAATTCGACAAGCATTCGGTAGTATATGTTCCGATAAGCGATGGAAAATTAAAGCTTAAAGATGCTTGGGAGGAAAAAAGCATTATCGTTTTCACAGATGATAACGGGGAGGGGCCTCTGCCGTTTCCAGCTCATGGATGGCAAAAGGAATATGTTGAGCGATTAGAAAAAAATATTAAAAAAGCTTAAAGATGCTTCGATACTGTCAGTCTAGTTAAACTAATATTTTTCAAGCCTCAAAATTATAAAGCGTGTCGTAAAGCGATATCTAATGCGTAAATCACTACTGATCGTTGGATTGATGCAAAAGGATTCTGGAAAAACAACAATCTCAAAAGCGATCTCCCGCCATTACGGGGATATGAAAATCGGATATACGAAACCGGTTTCATCCTTCAATGCTTGGTTCAATTACGATATATTCGAAGAAAGTCTGAATCGGGGGATGCTGATAAGCGGAGATATCCTAAAATTGAATGAGTTTGTGAAGGATACCGAGCGTTCAAATCCGATATGTATCATGATGTCTCCAGTCGACCCTGAAAAAGTGGAATGGTCTTCAGTTGGTTACGAATCATATTACAATCAGATTTCCCTTTTCAGAATAGTTAATAGACACTATCTAATTGAGAGCAATCTGAAAAACTTCCCAGATTTTGTTAATAAAAAGATAAAGGAATTTCTGCTGAAAACAAGTGTTGAGACCGTATCTTTTGAAGAATTCGAGAGAATCATGGAAAAAGCCAGAAAAATTTCAGACAGACTCCTTGACGATATAAGGAGAAAAAACGACCTAACCATCATCGAATCGACGAGCAACGTAGCATCCCCGAATTGGAGTGCTTTATATTCTGACTGTGTTATCCTCGTTTCTCCGGGAAAAATTGCGATAATTGACGCGGAAAGATACAGAAACGTCATAAATTTGATGGGCACGGATCCGTGGAATCTAACTACCGAAAGTGTTATTGAACTTTTAAAACCGGAGATAACTTTCCCGACTGAACCGAAAAAATTTGACTACGAGTTTTTTAAAAAAATTTCAGAGATCTTGAAGGTTTAGCTTTCTCTTTACAGTTTCGACAACTTTTTCAATTCTTTCCTCAGCTGTTCCGAGATAATTTTCTGGTTTTAAAAGTTCTTCAATCTCCTCCTCACTGAAGAATTTCATTAATTCGCTTTCGATTATCACGTCCTTTAAATGCTTTCTCTCCCCGTAAGCCGTCATTGCAAGTTTTCTAACGATTTCATGAGCTTCCTGTCTTGAAAAACCTTTCTTCGTTAGTGCGATCATGACAGCTTCACTCAGATTTATCCCAAGCTGTCTCTCCAAGTTCTCTCTTGCCTTTTCCTTATCAATTTCAAGATTTTGAACAAGCTTTATTGCCTTTGTAAGAATGTGATCCAATAGGATCGTTGCTTCTACGAGGGTTATTCTTTCTGCGGAGGAGTTTGTGAGGTCTCTTTCTTCCCATAATATTGCAGATTGGTGTTGCGGTTCAACAAATCCTCTGACAACTCTCGCCAATCCGCATATTTGTTCGCTGTCGATTGGATTTCTCTTATGAGGCATTGTGGAGCTGCCAACCTGTTTTCTTACGTCAAACTTTTCGAAAACCTCTTGCGTTTCACTTCTCTGCCACAGTCTGATATTCAGGGCAATCTTTTCGAGGGTTGTGGAAACGTTCGCCAAAAACTCTATATATTCGCAGTAAACATCTCTCGGAATAATCTGACTGCTTATTATTGCAGGTTTAAGATTTAGATACCTCATAACTCTCTCTTCGATTTCGATTCCTTCTTTACCGTAGGCGGCTTGGGTGCCAACGGCGCCACTAAGCTGTCCTACGAGAAGCCTCTCCTTTAACTCTTTCAATCTATCAAAGTGTCTTAGAATTTCAGATGCCCAGAGTGCAAACCTAAATCCATAGGTGGTCGGGAGAGCGGCTTGCCCATGAGTTCTTCCAAGGCATATCGTTTTTCTGTGTTCTAAGGCTTTTCTTGATAAGATCCTAAGCAGTTTGGAGAGTTTATGCTCCAAAATCTTGACAGAATCCCTTAACTGAGTTGCTACTGCTGTATCCGTGATGTCATTGGAGGTGGCACCAAAGTGGACAAATCTCCCAGCATTTCCAGCAACTTCACTTATAGCTTTTACAAGAGCCATCACATCGTGTTTTATTTCAGCTTCGATCTCCTTAACTCTCTCTGGGGTAATTTTTCTTGAATTTTTTTTCGCAGTTAAGTAATCTTCAAAACTGAGATATCCCTTCTCGGATAGAACTCTAAGCAGTGTAAGCTCGACCCAAATCATTCTTCTTATTTTGCTCTCTTCGCTCCAGATTCTTTTCATTTCCTCGGTTCCGTATCTATAATCAATCGGATGAACGATCATGTCCTTTTTCGATCCCAGCGGTATATAAAAGTTAAAATACCAACCTGTTATCCTCTTTTACTGCATCTTTAATACAGAAAAATTCCTTTCCGATCTTTTTAAGGTATTTACACCTTTTACCCGTGTATCCTGAAATGCACAACTGGCAATCTTCAGGATAAACTCTCTTTATGCCAAGACCATATTTATCAATCATTGACCTCAGCATATTAATCACCCAAAGATAATACACCCCAAATCATAAAATTCTTATTCTATTCTATGCTACAATTAACAGGGTCCGTGGTCTAGGGGTTATGACGCCGCCTTCACGAGGCGGAGGTCGAGGGTTCGAATCCCTCCGGACCCACTACTGTAGTCCTTCAAATCCGCATCGAACAGTGCAATCAACTCAATGATCTTTTGTTCAAGAAGATCTGCAATAGGTTTCCGAGTAACTTCGCTTATTTCCTTCAATCTTTTGTATAAATGTTTATCAATGCGAAGGCAGAAGTTGATCCTCCCGGATGGTTTCCTTCCCATGCCATTCCTCATATGAGAAATTTGATGAGATTTGCTATTTTGCATCGCCTATAACCTCCTTCAACCAGCCTTTAAACTCCCACGATTTAAGCATAAGGCTGTCATCGGTGCTGAAGACGGCGTAAGTGTCTCTGCTATGACCGTTTCCGAGCCGTTTGACCTCGAATTTCAGCTTTTTATTGACATCAAGAATTCTAAACCATCTGTCTTTGTATTCCCCAATCTCGTAAACGTAATAGAGGGGAAGCCCGGACTTGAAAGCCAACTTTCGCAGGGTGAAGAATTGAAAGGCGTTGGCGAACATCCGACCGTTGAAATCTTCCCAGCGGAACTTCATCTCAATCAAAGCCCTTATCTGATTGCCCACGACTAAAATCTTATCCAAATCTGTTATCCCTAAACCGTTCTTTCTGATCTTTCTGCACATTTGAGAGAATTCAATACTCCTCTTCTGCTCCTCTAAGACATTGATGAGGAATTTGAAGGCTCTCTTCGTGAGTTTGTCCTCACAAGATTCATAGAGATAATAAAGTCTCTCGATTTCTGCATTGATGACGTCGAAGAGAATTTCATGATATTTGAGGAGGTCAAGCCGTCTCATCAGAATCACCTCTATCAATAATTGTATATGCCACCAAAAAGACAATAACAAAAAGAGTAACCGGAAGAACAACTCTGCATCCTGTATGCTGAAATATCAGCTCGTCTAAGATGCCAAGCCCTATTATTAGCAGAAACAATCCAGAAGCTATTAGAAACGCTTTAACAAATCTCTTTACTTTCATCTCCTCTCCCTCTCTACGTCCTCATTCATAGAAAATTAAGGAAACAAAGGAGAAGTTAAATCGTGTTTTTCTCTCCAGCATCCCCAATGTGCTTTGTATTTTATGAATTCCTCTTCTACAACAGGCATACCACAAATAGAACACTCGTTATACCCCAAGTCTTTGATCATCCATGAGATGAGTTCCTTTACAACTCTGAAATCGTAGGCTTCACCCATGTGTTCTTTTAGGAAGTCGTGTATCTCAATCCAGCTGTGGTTAAAAAAGTCTTTTTCTCTTAGTGCAACAACCGCTTTCTCTATGCCAAAACCTCTTAAGCCTATCACTTTGTTTGCTATTGTGTAGAACCCGACCATTTCGCCGTCCTTATAGAATTCCCTCTTGTGAATTCCTACGCCGTTCCAATCCCTAACGAATTTTGTCTCCAATCGCCTCATTTTCTTTCCCTCTCCACGATCCCGAAACCGCATTTATTACACCGCCATTCATGTTCTGAGATTTTCTCGAATTTCCCGCCGCAGAAACATCCAAGCTCCAGCAAGTCGTCAGGAGTCAAAAATCGCTTAGTCATCAGAATCGCCCCCTTCATAACTTCCAATTCTTTCTTTTGCTCGACTCAAAGATCTTCTCATGAGTGATAGAGCTTTTTTCCTACCATTTACTTTGCCGTGAGCATAACCAAAACAATATCCTGTTAGAAGAAATACAGTTGCAAAAAGATAGTTTAACATTTGTTCAGCCATTAGAATCGACCTCCTTGAGCTCAGCCAATTCAATAGCCTTATCGCAAGCATCGGACAAATTATCTGCCTCGACTGTGAATATTCCAACTTCCTCGAAGTCTTCAATTGTGGCACTACAAAATATGCAATGTTCATCTAAATCGTATTCACTGACGAATTCTCCGCACTCTAAACATTCATAAACGGTAATTCTATATTTCCTACTCACCACAATCGACCTCCTCAGTCTCGATCCCTAACTCGACCTCTAACTTCTTAACATCAATGCTGTATGGTATTCTGAAAATAAAAGCAAAAGTCCTATCGGTGGGAGAATAGACTACAAGAGGTTCAAATCTGTTTACAAGCTTCAGAGCCAATCCTGAGAGCCTGACATCATCATAGCAGTATACTATATATCCAAAAGAGTTTTTAGTGTCGTCTCTACCTATGCTGACATTACCAAAAGCTTTT